>JAEWAC010000355.1 GCA_023391895.1 Bacteroidota bacterium | reverse complement strand
TGAAACGCCACCAGTGGAAAAAGAAAGCCCCCCGGCCCCAGCACCTCAAAAAAGATCCAAAGGCCCAGCAAACGTTTAAAAAAAAGTCCAACACTTAGTACAGAAGGCTGCCCTGCAGCTGGGAGCGGCAGACCAAAACAAACCCCTGTTGTTATGTTTTCAGGACGAAGGCCGCTTTGGACGGATCAACAACCTGGCGCGCTGCTGGAGTCCACCGGGTAGAAGGGCTGTGGTCCACCGGGAGATCATCCGGGAGTTCTCTTACAGTTTTTGCTCGGTGTGTCCTGAGACGGGCGAGTTGTATTCGATGATCCTGCCAGTGTGCAATACCGAGGTAATGGAGTGGTATTTAAAAGGCCTGAGCAGGCACTTTGCCCGCTACCGGGTGGTGCTGTGCCTGGACAATGCGGCCTGGCATGTGAGCGAACAGCTCCACTGGCCGAAGAATATGGCGCCCCTTTTTCTTGCCCCCCTACTCACCGGAGTTAAATCCGGTGGAATTGATCTGGAAGTACATCCGCCAGCATCACTTTAACAACCACACCTTTTCAAGTCATGAACTGGTAGATGACCAACTAGCCGCTGCCTTACGGGATTTGCACCAACACAAACCAACCGTCAAATCCCTAACAGGATTTAACTGGATTATTTCACAAAATTGAAAACAACTTCGTATTATTCCATTAAGGATGGTCAATTTACGGAACACATTCAATATGCCAACTTTGAAATGAAAGGAATGAAAGCAACTTACGATTTTAAAGTACATGGCAATCAGTTCAAGCAGAAAGGTACCCATGTTAGGGCTGACGGTACGCAGGCAAACATCAACCAAACCTTACCAAGGTAAAGGTGAATAAGGAGAACCATGGCCCTCATGTTGGTACGTGGAACCAGTTGTCCTCATCCTTTGCCATGGCAGATGGCACCAAAGGATCGCATACCAATGCCACCCATATCCACTATCAGATTATTACCCCCACCCATTGGATGCGCATCATCCTACATAACAACCAGTTTAAAAATGCCTTTGGTGGCACCTATACTATGGAGGGTGACAAGATAATTGCCACAGTAGATAATGGTTCTGCACCCGGTATGAAAGGCACCACGGCTAGAACTCATCCAACGGGTGGAAGGTAATAAGATGTATTGGTTGGGTATGGTCAAAGATGCCACAGGCAAGCAGACCTTTCAGGTGGAAGATGCTTTTGAATGGGTAGCGGCACCCGCAGGAAGCAGGACGGCTGCTCAATAATCAATGGTTTATTTCCTGAACTTACCACTTAAAACAGAATGCCATAATCTGTAAAAGCAAATAATGCCTCCCCGAAAGGGTTCGATAATTGGACCTTATGGTGTACAGAACTAAAGCCTGAAATGCAGATAAGTGTTTCAGGCTTTTTTGTACTTTTGAAGTAACAATAGCAAAGTAAAAGGGATCAAACGGATCAAGCAGGAATGTTGGGGATGCTATTTAATTTTTGATTTTTGCACCATACTAATTTGAAGGATCAGTTGAAGGAATTGTGCCGGGATTTAGTGGCAGCTTTACTGTCAGAAGCATCTTAGATTACTTTGAGTTAACCCTCCTTCAAAAAGACCGACAGAACATTTTCTTCATTTAGAAGAAAAGAACAGTTTCCCAAAGGAGCTACAGGATCCAGAAGAGGTGGTTTATCACTCCAAAGGTTTTTATCCCCAGGTGCGTATCTAGAACTTTCCCATCCGAGACAAGTTTCAAAAGTAATGAACGGGTTTTTGAAACTTGCCTGATAATTTATTGTATATCCACCTGCTTTATGCTTTCTCTTCCGTAAAACACCGGGAAGTACATCATTTCTGCTTTGGCAGGATTTAAATGATACTTGCCGGTATAACGAGGTAATAAGGGAATTGTAAACGTGTAGGAGCCTTGCTTCAGGGTGCTGCAGAAGATGCTTACCTTGTTTTTGAAATACTCACGGTGAACTTCATTGTTGGTACGGGGCTGCGGTTTTTCCCGGTAGGAGCAACCAGCCGGTATGGGTATTTCAATCAATACATAATCCGCATCACCCTTTGCAGTAATATGTACCTTTAAGTTTACCGGTTCGCCTGCTTTCAAGTTGGTAGTCGTTTCGTCTCCCGTTTCAAATACCGTATGCACAGTGAAAGCATCTGCAACAGCTTTTGGCTGGTGATTCCATTGATTTTGATAGGCTGTAAAATATAAAGGAAGATCTCCTTTCTTTTCAATGCCCATTTTTTCTCCACCACTGATTTCCTTTTGGTAAGGAAAAGTTTGGATTACTTCTCCAGGCCTGTCAGAGAAGCTGAGCGTTGCAGTCCGGAGGCTTTCTGTACTGGTTGTCAAGTCTGGCAGAATGGTCTCCAGGATCAGGCTGGATTCATAGGTGTTGCGCCATTGCCCGTCCTTTCTCTTCTCCAGAAAGTAATTACGAATCTTCCGGAGCGTTGCTTCCTGACCTTCTGCAGCTTTTAAAATACGATATACAAGAATGGTATTTTGAATTGTATTATCAAAAAGCCAGTAACCTTCCTCGCCCCAGTACAGGTTGCCAAAAAGGGTATGTTTAGCCGTTGCAATTATACTGTCAACATTCACCCCAATACCCACCCTTTGCTGTAGTTCTAAAAGGCGCAATCTCTCATATTGCGGCAACGTGATGATATTTTTACTGAAAGAGTCTATATAATCCTTAAAATTGATTTTTGCGTTCAGCTGATGCAATAAGTGTAGTGTCAATAATTGATCTCTGCCGCGATAATGTTCCATGTTAAAGACAAGGTTGTCTATAACAGCTGTCCTGGGCAGCGATACTTTGTAGCCGTCTTTTTCTGCCTGTAACAGCGCTTCCACCACATGAAGGGATATCCATGGTGCCGGCTCATTGTTGATCCACCAGCCCCATAGGTTACCCGTTTTATTGTTGTTCAATTTGGAGATGATATCCGCAATGGCTTTCTCTTCTTTAAAATACTTTTTCAGCAGCTGGTAGATCTTTTTTTGTACAAGCAGTGCTTTTAACTTAGATGCTAGCTGTTCATTACATAAATATTCATAGCGGTAAATCTTTTCTGCTTCATCCAGTAGTACCGGAAATAAAGAGGCTTCTGCATACATAGTGATCTTCCCTAATGCCGGGTCTAATTGAATGGTAAAGGAAGTGTCGCCTTCCAGGGCTGCAAAGAGGCCTTTAGTTTCCTGTACACCCCGCTTATAAACCGGTATGATTCTTTCCTCTCCATCAAAATATCCATCTGCCTTCTGTACCTCCATTCTAAAGGCTATAGAATCCTGTTCCGTTATGGTAGCAGATACCGTATCCAGGTGGGAGTTGCGAAAATGCAACCAGTCTTCTTTAATAAGCCTGTCGCTGATCTTTATTCTTCTGGTTAATGAAATGCTATCGGTACCGTAATGCAATGTTTTGCCAATGATATTCAGGCTGTCGCCAGCAACAGCAAACTGGGGCAGCGATAGGTTGGTGCTGATAGGCCTAAAGGAGCGGATTGAACTCTCGGCAAAGCCTGTTTGCTTATTGTTCCCTATGGCAATAACAAAAGTTCTCCAGTTCGTGATGTCGTCCGGAAAGGTGGTGGTGAATTTAACCTTGCCCTCCTTATTGGTCCGTAAGGCGGGCTGCCAGAAAGCATCATCCCTGAAATGCCGGCGGAGTGAAGTGTTCGATGCAGTGTTGGTCTCATTGTTTATTTCTTCTTTCAGGGCACCTTTTTTTGTGGTTACTAAAATAACACCGTTGGCACCTCTGGAGCCGTAAAGGGCTTGCCCTACATCAGGCTTCAATACAGTGGCACTCACCAGGAGAGCCGAATCCAGGCTCTCTTGGCCTCCATTATAAGGTACTCCATCAATGACGATCAGCGGGGTATTGCTTTCATTCCCCGAAGAAACACCTCGGATGTAAACTCCTGGTACTCTGCCTGATAGTTCATTGACCGTTGCTATAGATCCGGCGATAGAGTTTTTCCGACTTACACCATACCCTGTTACCACTACTTCTTCCAGATGGGTGCTGCCTTTTACCAGCAAAGCATCCAATTGGCCAGTAGGAATAGGCCGCTCTGTGGTAGCAAAACCCACATAACTGAATACTATGGTTCCTTTTGCCGGCGCATTGATGTGGTAGTAGCCATCGGCATCTGTTTGTGTGGCAATGCGTGTACCTTTTATGTATACCGTTGCAAAGGGGATTGGGTGGCCATTCTCATCTCTTACCCGACCAAAAACGGTGTTGGTGAATGTTGATGCATCCAAAAAGCTGGTGTTAAAACTTTCTTTGATGTCATTCAAATCCACCTCATTGTGTCTGTTGGCTAGTTCCCGCTTGTGCATGATCTCTGCCAGCCTTTTGCTGAGGCTGTCTATAAGTTTGACGGCATCAGCGTTTATTGTGTAATAGTTAAGTCCATCTTTCTGAATGTATATGCTGTCTTGTATAAGGTAGCTTTCGCCTTTCAGCAAGAGGAGCAAGCGATACAAGCCAGGGGTTAAAAAGCCCAGATCTCTTGAGTTGCCTTTATATACACGGATAAAATCTGTATCATCATGACGAAACAGGAAGATGTTTTTAACCTCAACTTCGTGACCGGTCTTATTTTGTGAAATTTCAACCCTTAGTGCCCCATTGCCTTTTTTGTTAAGATTAGCATTTACAAACAACTCCTCATTGGCACTTCTGTAGTCCAGGTAATCTTGCCATAGACTATCCACTTCCTGGGCGGTTAATACCAAGTCGCTGAAGTTATAGGAAGGCGCCACATGGGAAAGCCATTTACTTATATGCTGATTGATATGGATTTGCTTTTGTTTGATCAGGCCTGGATGTATCTGATACAGATAACCAGCCTCCACCTCAAAAGGCTGCCTGAACTGATCATACACCGCTAGGTTTGCCATCCCTGGTAGGAGGGGACCAATCAATGGGACTGGTGCATGTTGATAAAGGGCTCTGGGCAGCATAAACAGGTTGTTTCCTTGTTCTATATAGCTAAAGTGTTCTTTGTAGTAGTTATTGATTAAAATGGTATACCGGGTCAGCAGTAATCTTTCTTGTTTAGTGAGTGTATCAGGCGCCTGCTGTACGTTTATCCGCTTATTGGATGCATCGCCATTTATACTTAGGATAGTTTTATGTCCATTCAGAATGTTGATATCATTGACCGTGATGATGCGGTCGTGTGTGCGGATGCGCAGGCTGTGTTTGCCAGGTTTAACGGGAAAGCTGTATCGCTGCAGGTTTTGTGATTTACTAAAGAAGTACGGCTTTTCATCAATGTAAAGCAGGTGTATGGGTTGCAGTTCACCTTTAAGAACAACAAAAGGTGCCAACTGGGTGCTGCCGTCTTTAACAGATTCTTTATTACGGTACAGGGTATCGGGGTAGAGAAACCTGTAATATTCAAGCGTATCAAGTCCCATTTCCCTGCTCCAGCGTTCCCAATGCAACCGACTTTGATGTATCCATTCCTGAGACGGTTTGGAATGGAATGCCACACCCGGTTTACGACCTGGGTAGCGTTTCCCAAGGTAGGGAATAGGTGGAGGTGTGGCTTTAGAGAACTTCCTGGTAAAGGAGTACGCCGTTACATCAGCGCCTGCAACACCATGGCCATCAGCATCCGTTACTCCAACCTCAATGGTGGTCGTCTGACCCGGATACACCATCTTGGGGGCATTTACCGTTACATTCAGCAACTTGTCCTGATAAGCTACTGTATAGTCTTCATTATAAACAACATTGCCGTATACATATTGAAGTGATAAAAAATAATGCTTTGGTGTTTGTGTTTTTGTCCTGATCAGTAAAGTATCAGCATGACCACGGGCAATGACTTTATTGCCGACCAGTAGCGTATACCATACCGGTAAGCGATGGGGATTATTCAAAAAGATGAATACAGAGTCCTTTGTTCTGGTTGCCAGTGCGGACACCATGCTTTGGGTGTGTTTTACCTGGTATTGCTGAATAATGCCGGCCGCATGGGCTTGATAATAGCTTACGTAAGGGTTGAATTGGATAGCTGCCGGCAACTGCAGCGTGAATGTCTGTAAGGTGTCGTTTTTATTGCTAAAGGCATATACCTGAGCCTGAACCCTGGCAGACAAGCCATTTTCCTGAAATTCAACAAACAGGCTGTCCTGCAGCAGATTGAAGGTTAATTGTTCTGGCTTATCGATAAACTTTGTATACAGTTGTTGCGTATGACGTTCGTTGTTGCTGTTTAACAGTACGCACTCGATTTGGTAATTGAAGGTGGCGCTGGGGAAGATGCTGTCTGGCAGATCAATCCTGGTCTCCCCTACATTTTCCAGTAATCGTGTATGGGTCCACAATGTATCCGGCAGAAACACGGCGGGCGCATGAAATTCAATTGAGTTATTGGTATTGGGTAAAACAGTTATCTGCAGGCGGCCGTCCATGATGGGCAAATCATTTTCATCAGTAGCCTTCAGAAAGACAGAAAGTGGATTTCCCCGGTTATGCTCCTTTTTTTCATTGCGGGCAGTGAAGTTTATAGAATGAAGTTCGTATTCTTCATATTCAAACTTTCCCCGCACAACAATCTTCCGTTTGTTCGCATAGTCATCATCGTCCAAATTCCCATCATATTCATTTATATTATACTTCCGGCTTCTTTCTTCTTCCAGTGTCAGCAGGTACTCTTCATCCAAGTCCAGGTCAAGGCTATCGTTCAACACAAATTCATAAGTAAATCCACCAGGCCGGTAAGGTTTGATTGCAGCAATGATGGTATCAATGTCAAAAGCCCTGTCGGTCAGGCGTAAAAGCATTCTGTCCTTTACACCTTTGCCTTTTCTGTTCATTACAAACGCTTTTAGCCTGACTGTATCGCCCGGTTTATAGATCGGTTTGTTAAAAGACATGAACCCCCTGAACTTTCTCTCATACGGAACCTGTCGGTCAAAGTAGTTGTTGTAATGACTATATCCCTGCCATCGATCTATGATCCTAGTAATGTATTTAAGCGGAAATTTATGAATGGTGCGTTGTGATAATGTTTTTAAAGTGCTGGTCTTTTTTGTAGATCGTGCGAGGGGAAAATAAAAAGCTGTGTTGTCATGTACCGCCTGCAGGTTGCCTCTTTTACGATAGTTGTTCATCCTGTAGGTTTGGGTAGGTGTATGATAGGACAACTTTCTGCCTCTATGTTTTACCAGGGCATCTTTAATGACCGTCCCATTGCTTTGATGCAGGGCAATTGCAAGATCGCGTTTATTATTGATTATCTTCAGTTGTACATCACCCACTGCAATAAGCTCATACTGCTGTTTGCCACCATCGGCATGCAGCAGGATATAGTTGCCATTCTTTAGTTGTGGTACCGGGTCATTGATGGGAAACGAGTCCAAAAGTGTATGTAGGTATTGCTCGTTTATTTTTTCAAGTTTGGTTTTATAGAGCGTCAGGGCCTCCTTGGCTGTTATTTTATAGACATATCGGTTTATACTGGTCTTTAAACTTTGGGAGAGCGGTTGTTGGGCCCATAAGTGGCTGGAAGCCAGTAAGCACAATAGCAGTAGTTTTGCCCTCATAAAGGTAGTTTTGGTGATAGATGCCAGAATGCTGGAAATTGCATAAATCTGGTCCCTGCAATTTAGCTATATGTCAAGAATCGTGGAGCACATCTAAGATTAGTACAGAAATATGTGTTTCTATAAACTATGGGTATTTATATGAAGCTGATTATTGGTGCTTGCTTATAAAATTTTATTAGAATTGGCCTCATAAATGGGTGAAGTAACTTTAAGGGATGAGACTGACAGAGAAGCAATGGGAAAAGATCCGGGGTCTTGTTCCTGACGGCCATGTCAGAAGCGATGGCAAGGGCCGGCTCTGGAAAGACAAACGCGCAGTGCTGGAAGGTATTCTCTGGATTGTGAAAACCGGTGCCCGCTGGCGGGATTTACCCCGGGACTACCCGCCGTATCAGACCTGCCATCGTCGGTTTCAGCAGTGGGTGGAAGATGGCACCTTTGATCAGGTGATTGAGTCGCTGGCTCGTGACCTGCAGGAAAGGTGTGGTGGTATCGATATGAGCGAGTGTTTTACCCGCGGCACCTTTTCGCTAGCAAAAAAAGGGGGCTTTCTGTGGGCAAGACTAAGCGGGGTAAGGGCTGTAAGATCTTGCGGGTCACGGATGCTGGTGGTGTTGTTTTATCTGTCCGGATCGAACCTGCAAGTCCTCATGAAGTAACCTTAGTAGAAAAGACCCTGGAGGATCGCTTTGTCGACGAGCTGCCGGAAAAGCTCATTGGTGATAGGGCGTATGATAGCGATCCCCTGGATAAGCGGCTGGCCGACCAAGGCATCGAGTTGATTTCACCACACAGAACAGGGCGCAAAAAGCAGAATACGCAAAACGGGCTAAAGCTCCGCCGCTGCAAACGAAGGTGGAAAATCGAGCGCTTTTTTGCCTGGGTGTTCAACTGCCGAAGGTGCGTGGCCAGGTATGAATACAAAGGCCGGAACTTTCGAGCAGCCATCCTTTTAGCCTGCATCATAATCTTTCTAAAGTCCTATTTCCATTTATAAGATCACTTGTAGTCATTTTGAAGCATTTTGAATTGTTTATGATAATTGGTTTTTGAAAACCCATCATGCACTGCAATTGCGAAATTATAGTTTAAGAAAAGTGCGGCGACTTTTAAAGTATTTGGATGGAATACAAACGGCTCCTATTTTTGCACTCCCAAATCCAAAAACGGGAATGATTCCGTAGCTCAGTTGGTAGAGCAATACACTTTTAATGTATGGGCCCTGGGTTCGAGTCCCAGCGGGATCAC
>JAEWAC010000250.1 GCA_023391895.1 Bacteroidota bacterium | reverse complement strand
TTAAGCGGGGTGGAAACTGCCGAATGGAGACGGGTGTACGAACGCATGAACCGGGTGTGCCAGGCCGCCAGCGCTGTCAAGGTAGGCGTACTGGTAGATGCCGAAGAAAGCTGGATACAGGATCCTGTAGATGCACTGACGATGCTGATGATGGAGGTGTATAACAAAAACAGGGTAGTGGTGTACAATACCATACAACTATACCGTCACGACCGGCTGGAGTTTTTAAAAGCCTCGTATGCTGATGCCCATGCCGGAAACTTTTTGCTGGGCGCCAAACTGGTTCGCGGTGCCTATATGGAAAAAGAAAGAAAACGGGCGGCAGAAAATAATTATCCCTCGCCGATTCAATCGGACAAAGCCACTACCGATATCGACTATAACGAAGGCGTGAAGTTTTGCATTGAGCACATTGATGAAATCGGATTGATTGTAGCTTCGCACAACGAAGACAGCAACCTGCTCACCACACAGCTGTTGCAGCAGAAGGGTTTACCGCTGAATCACCCGCATGTTCACTTCAGCCAGTTGTATGGTATGAGTGATAATATTACGTTTAACCTGGCAAATGCCGGTTGCAGTGTAAGCAAGTACCTGCCGTTTGGTCCTATTAAAGATGTGATTCCTTACCTGATGCGCCGGGCGCAGGAAAACACTTCGGTAAAAGGCCAGACCGGAAGAGAACTGGGTTTGATTAAAAAAGAAATGAAGCGCCGGGGCATGTAAATTTTGATAGGCTCATCGCTCAGTTGGTTCAAAGCACTACTTTCACCGCGTAAGAAGCACCCGTTTAAATAATTTGACTATATATTATGAAGCCCGCTCTGGTAGCGGGCTTCGTTGTTTGTAAACTACTCCTTGCTTTTGCCAAAGCAAACGGTTTTGGTGCAAGAATGGAAAACTTTTCAATTTATTTTATGTTCATCTACATGTAAGCAATTACTGTCAGGGTTATTCCATTTTCAGTTTGCAGAAAAATGAAAGGCACTAAGAATAGTAGAAACCAATACCAGCTCATGTATGAGGAGTTGCGCGGGTAGTTAGAGCAGCTATATTCAGGCTTGCGGCCAGATGACTACCTGTTTGCAGAACCTGATGAAATGCGTACAGATGAAATTGTGATCCGGCAAAGGTTCTGGAGGTATATATTTGTAAAATTAAATATATAATATAGGTGGAGCTTGGCACGATCTTTATTTTACTTCAGATAGCCTGCTACCTTATACAATTCTGCATCATACGCTCCCTCTGTAACAAGTAATCAACTAATTCTTTCATTAAAAAGGGTTTATGAAAAAAGTATTACTCCTGCACGTGATGCTGCTAGTAGCTGGCTTCGGTGTGGTCCAGGCGCAGATTCAGCGCGGTAATGTTTTGGTAGGGGCTGATATTGCCAACTTTCAACTGGGTTTAAGAGAAGGCAATCACTTTGAAATGCTCATCAATCCAAAAGTTGCCTGGTTCATAGAAGATAATGTAGCGCTAGGTGGTTTTTTTGATGTGGGCATAGATACGGATAAAGGTGAAGGCAGTGACTTTACCTATGGCGTGGGGGCTTTGGGACGTTATTATACGGGTCCTGCTTCTGCTCCCATCAAACACACCCGCTTCTTTGCAGAAGCCAATGTAGGTATTCAAGGCTACAATCCAAGAGTCGGTGATAACACCAACGGCTTGGGTATTGGCATAGGACCTGGTATTGCTTATTTTATTACACCTAATATTGGACTGGAAGGTTTGTTCAAGTACAACGGCATCATAGGTTTTGGCCAGGCTGCCACCAACCACCTGTTATCATTGAATGTTGGTTTCCAAGTTTATCTGCCAGGCAGAACCGTAAAAGCGGCAATAGAGAATGTTAAATAAACAGGTCGTTCTGCTTTCAAATACACAGACAGAATTGTACCTGTATTAAGGTAGAAAAATATGTTACCCTTATCAAATCGAGAATAGGGGTTTCCTGCTTGAAGTAGTAGAAAGATAAGGCAATGATGTACTATAACGGTCATTAAAATAAAGGCCTATCAACAACCTTGTATGCAGACTTCTGCACGAGCACTTTAGCTATTTTTCTGTTGGTTTAATTAAGAGTAAAAAGTCATGTTGCTGGAAGTAGGGGAAGCCAGAATTTTACCTGGGCCTTGACGGGGCAGAACAAACTTAATATCACTTCTCACTTGGCCTAATGAGGGAAAAACTTTATCTTTATAGCTTCATCTGAGAGAAATTTTCTTTAAGACAGTTAACAGTAATTTCTTTCAAACGCATGCCTGCAGCGGTATGTAAATAATCCGGGCTGTTAGCTCAGTTGGTTCAGAGCACTACTTTGACAGAGTAGGGGTCACCCGTTCGAGCCGGGTACAGCCCACCGCAACATTAGAAAGGTTACACATCGTAACCTTTTTTCTTTTTTGGGTTGTTTTGTCAGGCGTAAATACCTACACTTTCTTGTGCACTGATTGCTGAAAACATGTATACCTTTTATTCGCTATTGATAACCCGATATCTGCATACAGCGCCTACAAATCATTTATTCTTGCCAGTTTCATATGCATTACAACAAAGGAAACTGTTTTCAATTGAACTCATGAATGGCTAAATGCAACAATAATGGGAAGGGCCTATTGGCTGGGAAACTTCTTGGTAAAAGGATTCCAATTACTAACAATAAGAGAAAAAGTAAAAAATGCGAAAGCCTTATAAGGTGAGGGAGAGAATACAGGAGAAAACAGTGTCTATACATTTGTCAAAGAATTACCGCTGCTGAAAAAGCAATGGTAATTCTTTAAATCGCTCTCAGTAAAATCAATACTACAAAGCCGATGAATATGGCAAATATTAAAAAGAAGACCTGCCATTGCATGCGGCGGTAATATTTTTCAGTAGCAGTCCGGTATTTTTTTCTACGGGCTTTCAAGGGCGAAGAATTTTTTGCAAATGTAAAAAACTTCAAATGTATAGATGTAGGGGTTTTGTCTTATCATGAAAAAATACAGGGTAGTATTACCCCTAACCAACCGTATTAATACCACTAGAACCAGACGTGATCATTTTTAACAACCCAATCCTTGCTTTCTGGTGTCCGGCCTCTATACTTGTTGGTGTCGGAATAGCCTTTATCTCTATCTTCTTCCTAAATTGCAGCATGCAACAGTATCTTCAACTGCTTCAACATATATTAGACAATGGTGTGCAAAAAAGCGACCGCACCGGCACGGGTACCATCAGCACCTTCGGCTATCAAATGCGCTTTAATTTGCAAGAGGGTTTTCCATTGGTTACCACTAAAAAGCTGCACGTAAAAAGCATCATACACGAGCTGCTATGGTTTTTAAAAGGTGAGACCAACATTGCCTATTTAAAAGAAAATGGAGTAAGTATCTGGAACGAATGGGCCGATGAAAAAGGTGAGCTGGGACCGGTGTACGGCA
Source organism: Bacteroidota bacterium (assembly GCA_023391895.1). Lineage (GTDB taxonomy): Bacteria > Bacteroidota > Bacteroidia > Chitinophagales > Chitinophagaceae > Flavisolibacter. The sequence continues at coordinate 2,486 of JAEWAC010000250.1, read as the reverse complement.
AACAGTGGCGCAGCTGGACAGGCGCTGACGGTACCACCATCGACCAGATCAGCGATGTAATACAGCAAATTAAAACCAATCCCGACAGCCGCCGCCTGATCGTGAGTGCCTGGAATGTAGCGGAGCTGCCCAAAATGGCATTAATGCCCTGTCATGCCTTGTTCCAGTTTTATGTGGCAGATGGCAAACTCAGCTGTCAGTTGTACCAGCGCAGTGCCGATGTGTTTTTGGGTGTACCGTTCAACATTGCTTCTTATGCTTTGTTGACCATGATGATGGCACAGGTATGCAACCTGCAAGCAGGCGAGTTCATTCATACTTTTGGCGATGTGCACATTTACAGCAACCATATGGAACAGGTTAAGTTGCAGCTAAGCCGCCAGCCGCTGCATTTGCCAGTCATGAAGCTGAACCCGGAGGTGAAAAATATTTTCGATTTTAAATTCGAAGACTTTACACTGGCAAACTATCAGTTTCACCCGGCCATCAAAGCACCGGTGGCGGTGTAATTCATAATTAAAAATGTAAAATGAAAAATGACGGAAACGTCAGCGCCTGTTATCGTTAAGGCTCTTTCATTTTACATTTTGCATTTTTTATTTTATATGATATTAAGCTTATTAGTAGCCGCCGACGAGCAAAACGTGATTGGTAAAGACAACCAGTTGCCCTGGCACTTGCCCAACGACCTGAAATATTTTAAAAACCTTACCTGGGGGTTGCCGGTGGTGATGGGGCGCAAAACGTTTGAGTCTATTGGTAAGCCTTTGCCTGGCCGAAAAAACATCGTTATCACCCGCAATAAAGATTACCGTGCCGATGGCGTGGAGGTGGTGCACGAAATTGAAAATGCCATAGCGGTAGCCCGCAAGGCTGGTGCCCGGGAAGTATTTGTTATTGGCGGGGCTGAAATTTTTACTTCTGTACTAGATAAAACCGATCGCATTTATTTAACCCGCATTCACCACCGGTTTGAAGGAGATGTTTATTTTCCGCCGGTAGACGAAGAGGCGTGGCAGCTGGTAAAGCAACACCGCAACCAACCGGACGAAAAAAATAAATATGCTCACACCTTTCAGGTATGGGAGCGGAAAAAGCAGAAAGATTAAGGGCAAAATCAATTGAAAAACCTTCAAAAACCCATACCAGAAAGTTGACAGTTGATCGTTAGTCGTTGACCGCGGAAAAGAGTCTCTTTCAAAAAAACATGCAGCTTTCAATTCGTGAACCCGTGAACATGTGAACTCGTGAACTTAAAACTTAAGACTTAAAACTCCATTCTCCGTTTCAGTTGTGTATACCTCTTTCCAGTTAGCTCAAAAATACCTGCACTATTATCTTACCGCCCATAATGGTAAAGGCCATGGTATGCATTCGCCTTTTGTGTTTGATTTTATTGTAAGGGTACTCAACAACCGCTACCAGTATCATCCACCTGCTGCTATAGAAAAGCTCCGGCTGCAACTAAATGAAAACAATACCCTTCTTGAAATAGAAGACCTAGGGGCTGGTTCCAGGGTGCATGCGTCCAAAACAAAATCGGTTCGCCAAATTGCCCTCACGGCCGTAAAGCCTAAAAAGTGGAGCCACTTCCTGTTCCGCCTGGTACAGCATTACCAGCCTGGCATTATGATAGAGCTGGGAACTTCTTTAGGGATTTCTACTGCTTATATGGCTGCTGCCCACCAAGCTGCACAGGTATACACCATTGAAGGAAGTAGTGCTATACAGCAAATGGCGCAGCAACATTTTGCACAACTGGGGCTGACAAATGTTCATTCGCTGCAGGGCAATTTTGACAACCAGTTGCCGCCTTTGCTGGCGTCCCTCCCGCATGTAGACCTGGCTTATATAGATGGCAACCACCGGTACGAACCTACCATCCATTACTTTGAGCAATTGCTGACCAAAAAACAAAACCATACCCTTTTCATTTTTGATGATATTCACTGGAGCGCAGAAATGGAAAAAGCCTGGGACGAAATCAAAGCACATCCGGCCGTTACCTTATCGATTGACTTGTTTTTTATGGGGCTGGTATTTTTCCGGCAGGAGTTTAAAGTGAAGCAGCATTTTTCCATCAGGTTTTAATAATTTTAATAACCTATGCTTAGAACGTTGTTTGCCGCCGTCCTGCTGATCGCAGCCTTTGGATTGCAGGCGCAGGATGTAAGTCTATTTCAAAAAGCACAATTTGTACTGGGAAAGGATACATTGCGGTACCGCATCCTGTACCCGCAGCACTATAGAGAAGGAAAGAAGTATCCGGTCATCACCATTTTGCACGGCAGCGGTGAACGGGGTAGCGACAACGAAGCGCAACTAACGCATGGCGGCCGTTTGTTTGTAAGCGATTCGGTACGCCAAAACCTGTCGGCTATTGTTATTTTTCCGCAGTGCCCCAAAGACAGCTCCTGGCGGTATATACAAGTAAAAAGAGATACTACCAGCCCTACCGGCCGCACGTTTGATTTTACCGCCAGCAG
>JAEWAC010000216.1 GCA_023391895.1 Bacteroidota bacterium | reverse complement strand
AGTGTAAGTAGCAAGGTTCGAACGCGGCGTTCGGCCAATAGGTTTCTGGTCTACCCGTACCAACCGCTTAACGCTTTCCATGCCGGAAAGAATTTTTCCTCCCAGTGTTTGCACGGTTTCTTCATGGAGCATATCACCTTCATCTTCTTCAACCGGCAATTCATGCCCTAAGTATTCAGTAACCAGTTCCACTAATACCTGGCTTACCAAACTCGATTTACCGGAACCAGAAACACCAGTAACCGATGTCAATACACCTAGAGGGAATGCCGCATCGAGATTGTTTAAATTGTTTCGTGTAACACCGCTAAGTTTGAGCCATCCTGATGGTTGGCGGTTTGTGGTTTGTAGTTTGTGGTTAGCTGTTGAAAGAAACTCCCTCGTTCGTGAAGCTTTTACTTTTTGCAGGCCTTCTAATGGTCCGCTGTACAAAATCTCACCGCCTTTTTCACCTGCAGCGGGACCTACATCTACAATCCAGTCCGCTGCACGAACCACATCGATTTCATGCTCCACTACAAACAGGGAATTGCCCGAGGCCTTTAATTTATCCAATGCTCTTAGCAGGGCTTCCGTGTCGGAAGGATGCAAACCTGCTGAGGGTTCATCCAGCACATATACTACTCCAAATAAGTTGCTTCTTACCTGTGTGGCCAACCGTAAACGTTGCAACTCGCCGGGAGATAATGTAGGTGTGCTGCGTTCGAGTGTAAGATAACCAAGGCCAAGGTCAAGCAATACATTCAATCGTGCTACCAGGTCTTCGGCAATGCGTTGGGCCACCACCGCTTTTTCTTCGTGGCCTTCCTTGCTATGCTTTGTTACACAATCAGCTGTTCCATCGGCACAGGGCTTGAAAATTTCCAGGAGTTTTTTTAGCGGCTGACGAGACATATCGGCGATGTCCATTCCTGAAAACTTTACCGATAATGCTTCCCTGTTCAAACGTTTGCCCCTGCATGCTGGACATTCGCTGCTGATCATATATTGCTGTACCCGCTTTTTCATAAGTGCACTTTGAGTATTGGCAAAAGTGTAAAACAGGTTGCGCCGGGCAGAACTGAATGTTCCCATATAACCGGGTTCCCACTTTTGTTTGATGGCCTTTTTTACTTCTGCATGCGTGAAGCCGGGATATACAGGCACCTGTGGCTGTTCGTCCGTAAAGAGGATCCAGTCACGATCTTTTTTTGGAAGGTCTTTCCAGGGCTTGTCCACATCATAACCTAGTGTGATGAGAATATCACGCAGGTTTTGTCCACCCCATGCTGTAGGCCAGGCAGCAATGGCTCGTTCACGGATGGTAAGGATAGGATCGGGAACCATTGATTCTTCCGTAGCATCATAAATTTTTCCTAGTCCATGGCATTGAGGACAAGCGCCTTCAGGTGTGTTGGGAGAGAAACCTTCGGCATAAATAATATCCTGACTTTTAGGGTAATCACCTGCTCTTGAATAAAGCATCCGCAATAAATTGGAAATCGTAGTGACCGAACCAACAGAAGAACGTGAAGAGGTGCCACCGCGTTGCTGCTGCAGGGCTATTGCCGGTGGAAGCCCATCCACCTCATCCACAACAGGCACAGGCATTTGATGGAACAGCCGCCGGGCATAAGGGGAAACCGATTCAAGATAACGACGCTGTGCTTCTGCATACAGCGTTCCGAATGCAAGTGATGATTTACCCGAACCAGAAACGCCAGTGAAGACAACTAGTGCATCGCGGGGTATTTGAAGACTTACATTTTTAAGGTTGTGCTCTCTTGCCCCTTTAACGTGTACAAAGCCATTGTGTAGACGATTGTTGAACTGCTGCATTTGTCTAATACTTCAAATGACATGCCTTTATGAGAAATGTTGAGGCTGGGACTTTACCGTGCAAGTCATAGATTTTTATGAAGACAATGCATTCGTTGACCTGTAGAAATAGTGCCGCAGATGAATCTTACTTAGTCAGGCTGTGCAAAAAGGGTCTGCGTGTGGGTTAAAGGTATGGTTCCCCTCTTACAGTTCAAAGTTTCGGTAGCTTTGTAGTTGTAAACGGCTCTTTATGGCCTACATTGAGGGTACGCACCGCCTGCAAACAGCCATCTTTTGTTTGGAGGACTTTATTGCCTGTGATGCCCCGGTCCAGGTCATTGATGCTTTTTGCGAAGGGATCGACTATGCCGCTTTAGATTTTAGGGGCAAGTATACCAATGACAACTGCAGGCCCAACTACCACCCTTCTTTACCCTTGCGGCTGTACATTTATGGCTACCTCAATGGCATCCGTTCCTCCCGCCGGCTGGAATGTGAGTGCCGACGTAATGTAGAAATGCTGTAGCTGTGTCACAACCAGGTGCCCCGCTACCATACTATAGCCGACTTTCGAAAACATCATGCAGCACAAATCCGGGAGGTCTTCCACCAGTTGGTGGCTTTGATGTGGCAGTGGAAGCTGGTGGGTAAAAAGACCATTGCCGTGGACAGCACCAAGTACCGGGCCCAGAACAGTAAAAAGAACAATTATAACCAGGAGAAGATTAATCGGCAAATGGTGCCGTATGAGACAGTATGCTGAGCCGTTTAGCATTGTTTTTGAAGCTGAGGTATAAAAGCATTGGTTATGGAACAGCAAGTGGCCGTACTATATAAAGGGAAAATAGCGCATTACAGCATCCAGAAAGGCAAAAATGCGTGTTTTGTAGCCCGATTATTACGTTATAATGGCAACAACAGCGCAGCACCACCCTCAACTATAGAACTGTGTAAAGAAGGTCGACATTGGACCGATGATGATGCCGACCCTAACTTGGTGGATGATATTGGATTGGCTATTGAACATGCATCAAAATCAAAACAAACGTCAGTAAAGGAAAGCGGGGAAAACGAAAGTAAGGATGACAGCAATGAAGATGGTAGCCCCTCATAATCTACAAAAAAGATGAACAGAAGAAAAACGTGGCTTATAAAAATTCCAATCTAACCTATTGATAAATGTTTAATCATGTAGACGTTCTTAACTTTGCAGATTAAACAAATTCCTGTGGTAGAGAAAAAAGAGATATTAGAGCAGCTTCATAAAAAGATGATTGCAGAGATAATGGATTATGCCATTATCCTGATGGATATTGATGGGACGATTCTAACATGGAATAAAGGTGCGGAAATGATAAAGGGCTATAAAGAAGCGGAAATCATTGGACAGAACTTCCGGCTTTTTTATATGCCGCAGGATAGGCAAGCGGGTCTTCCAGAGCAACTGATAGAACTCGCCAAAAAAGAAGGCAGAGCCAGACATATAGGTAGACGGGTGCGAAAAGATGGAACCACATTTTGGGGGAGCATCCTGATAACGGCCTTGCATGATGACAATGGCAATGTCATCGGCTTTACCAAACTCACTAAAGAACTTGGGCCCAACGAACTAACCTGAACTGGTCCTTATCAAGTCGGAAGAGTAATAATAAAGGTTGACCCCACCTGTTCTTGAGATGTAGCATAGATAACACCACCATGTTTCTCCACGATTCGTCTGCAAATAGCCAGTCCCAATCCTGAACCTTCATAAGCAGCTTTGCTGTGCAGCCGTTGAAATAAACCAAATATCTTTTCTCTTGCCGCTTCATTAAAGCCAATCCCATTGTCGGTGACACTAATCTGCAAATACCTATCCGATGGCTGAAGGTGGTATTCCTTTACGTCTTCTGGCGGCACAATAGTATGGGAAATATGAATGCGGGGAGGCACCTCTTTTTTGGAAAACTTCAAGGCATTGGCAATCAGATTCTGAAAAAGTTGCTGCATTTGAAAGGGATAAACCACAGCCTGTGGCAGCCCATCTGAGGTGACGGTAGCATTGGTGTCATTTATCCGATATTCCAGATTGGTGATGGCTTCCTGTAAGGCTTCCTCCAAGCTATAACTTTGCTTTTCCGCCTGTGCATCTATAGCAGAATAAGAAAGAATCCCTTCTATCAACTGCTGCATCCGGGCTGCCGCATCGGATATCTTCTGAATGTTTCCTTTAGTTTTTTCGGGCAGATTGTCCCATTCAGAGGCCATGATGATGTTGGAGAACATGCCTATTTTTCTAAGGGGTTCTTTCAGGTCATGAGAAGCCACCGTTGCAAATTCCTGTAACCGTTCATTGGAGTGTTCCAGTTCCAAGGTTTTCTGTAGCAGACTTTCTTCTACACTTTTTCTGATAGTGATATCCTGAATAGTACCCACAAGTGTTAGCGGTTTTCTACTTTCATCAAATGAAACCACCCCTCTTGCATCTATTACTTTCTCGCCGCTTGGGGCCAAGTATCGGTACTCACAATGAAATTCCCCGGTAGTGAAGGACGCTGCCAAGGCAACCCTTAGCTTTTCCTTATCATCAGGATGCACCTTATCCATCATTTCTGCAAAGTTCTGGCGGCTTTCTGCTTCAAATATCTTTCTTAACTGAGGGGAACTGACAGAAGTGTCGGCGTCTATGTTCCATTCATAACTACCAATACGGGCAATCGCTTGGGCTTCCAGAAGCTGCTTTTCACTTTTCTGAAGCGCATCGGTAATGTCTTTTTCTTTAGTAATATCATAAGCAACGCCCAATAGGTGAGTAGGCTGCCCGGTGCTGTCTCTTTTATAAGCTACGGCATAACATCGCAGCCATTGGTACTGGCCTTCTTTATTTTTGAACCTGTATTCCGCCTGATGAATGCTACCACTACTATCCTCTATAATCCCTTGAACAAAACGCCCTACAACGGGTAGGTCTTCCGGGTGAGTCAATTGCGCAATCAGGTTCGGCATACTTAACATTTCCTCTGGTGTGACACCTGTGACTTCCTGTACTTTTCCGGTAATATATACCTCCCGTTGCTGCACCAAATCATAGATGAAAGTAACGCCGGGTATGGCCTGAATGATGTTGCTGCTAAAATGGGCTTCTTCGGCTGCTTTTTCTTTCAGTATCTGGATATAAGCATCTGCCTAAGTGGTGTTGTATCCAAGTATCAATTCATCTATTTCACTATTAAGTTTAAGCAGCCAAGGCAGATAATTTACAAACTGTCTCATGTCTTTAAGGGGTACATCAAACAGCTTAACTGGGACGACGGCGATTGGTTAGCCGCAATGATATTTTTGCGAACTCCCTTACCGTTTCATCACTAGAGAACTCAGCATCACTCAGTATATCAACACTTGTGTCTGGTAAGATCACGCGGTCATGGATTTCTTGTTGGTCAACTTCAAAGCTGCCCTCGATACCATTATCAGTATCAATAAGCGAAATTACACAATGACATTTGACCGATCGGTCTGCTGGGTTTAACTCCGCATCAATGATGAGAGTCACGTGCACGCCACTGCCAACAGCTGGTTCCGAAAGCCATACTTTTTGATCAGTAAGGCAGGTGTTTTTCTGATCCTCCGGTGCTTTCGGGTCATCGTTCAAGTCTTGCTGAACCTTAAGCTGCCAGTTTGGATCCTCCGGAAGGATATGGCACACTTTGGCGTCTGCATCACCGCCCCAAAACGATCGATCGTGAATATCTGCATCTAGCTGGATATCGATAACTCGCCATAAGTCGGATGGTGGTTCCAGATTTAGTTCAATCCTCGAAAGTTGTCCCCTGACTATTTCAAATTGCAAGGGCTGTGGAGTTTGGAAGGTTTCAGGATTGCCCGTTACAGGGTTGGGCAGGACCATAAACGCTTCCGCAAAGTGAGTGCCGGCCCCTAGGTCCACAATGACTGCAGTCTCTGGATTGATCGTTGAAGTTACCGATACACAGCCGAAATCAAACTTTATGGTAGCTCCCTCTATTGCCTCTCCTACTAACTTCACTATTGCGGTCACCTTTCCTGTACCAAGTTCTATGTCCTGCTTTCGAAATAAGGGAATTCGGGCCCACCCGGGCTTAGTCATCTGGATAATTTCTGAATCACCATAAATCGCAAGACCGTCCTGAGGTTGGCGCAGTCCCCCATCAATTGGTTTCAGGTCCCAAAACTTCAATATATCATCAGGACTTGCTGTATTTCCGTCCCCTACCCTACGCCAAGCATCATCCAACCTTTCGGCTGCATCCAAAGCAAAAGTATTGGCAATCTGGTTCGCTACACGTGTAGCTGTTTCAAGGCGAATTGTATTTAATGAAGGCAATGTTGCATATGCAGCTTTAGGAATCTGATCATCGAACCGTTTAAAAATTAGGTTCATAATTTTATTAACCAATCTATCTCCCGCCTTATGTTGTTCGTCGGTGTGGTATTGATAAAAACCATCCTTGGAGCCATACTCAAGTCCACATAAAGGATTGGGAGGATCTACCTTATCTTCCAGAATAATGGGAAGCATACTACCGGGTCTGTTTCTATTAGCTAATTGAACGGCTGTCCACACAAAGCTGGAACACATTGCAGGAATTGTGCGGGCCGCCCATCTAGCCCCATTAGGAAGAGTGCCCCAACTAGGATCATTTTTTTGTGGTGCTGCAAAGGCAGGATCAAGGCTTATATCACCTTTTGAATAAGCAAAGAAGCGGTAATGCGCCTTGATCTTCAAGGCCATATCCGCAACAAGTTCAAGTGCCGGACGAACATGGTTATCAAACTGTTTATGTGGGCGCACCAACCTTGGAGTAAACATCAATAGAGAATTCGAGATAGGAACCGCAGTGTCCTGTGGGCAGGACGCCCATACGTCTATGAGTCTTACCGGAGCTTCCTGCAGACGCACAATCCATTCGCCTTTGTCTAATTCAGGATCATTGAATTGAAGGCGGCGTTGTCGTTCAGCACGTGGAAGGTGGTAAATACGAAATGGTTTACCCGGCTCCTCGGGATCTTCCACATCCTGCCCGGGATGGGTGGCGGCAAAGCTCCATTGTTGATTAAGGGAATTACGGCCACTCTCGTATACCTCTCCAACGGTTTGCGTGATAGAGCCAGGCCAGCCAAATCGTACCAAGTCTGGCCGCAGGCCTTCAAGAGGTATTTTCTCGTTCTCAAGCTCAATCAACCCAGCCACCTTGACAGAAAGCTCCTTGGTAAAAAGCTGTTCATCCTGGATCCGTTCAAATGAACTGGTACAATGCCGGATAGTAAAACCATTATCAACAAATATACCCATATGGTCGTATACTTGCGCGGGGTTGAGGCTCGCCACTATACCAGAAATGAAACCCTCCCCGTTGCCTGGAGAGAGCACCAGATCACCTTTTTTAGCAATAGAGACATGTGCTGGGAAATGCATATACCTGAAGTCTCCTCTATGTGCACAGTGTTCTCCGTTGAGATCACAGGTACCCAGCGGGCAAAAATTGTCCAAATCCGGCTCATCAAAGGTTAGACCCACTTGTATAGCAAAGAACCCTTTACCATTCGCATGCATACCGGTTTCAATAGTTACATCTAATTGAGGGGTATCAGCTACACCGCCAATTATGAATGTAGCAGAATCCGCAAAGTCCAATCGTGTTGATATATATGGACGGGCGAATGGAGTAGCTGTATTGGAAGGTGAAAATGGAAAAGGTAAATGTATTGCGAAGGTTTGGCTCTCTCCGGCATGCGGCTCATTGGCATCGGATATGCCATTGGAGGAAGCATGTGCAAACGCAAACAGATCATAATCGCGTACAGCAACGGGCCAGTCCTTTACGTCGTAAATCTCAAGTTTATATTGTACGACCAATATCCCTAAAGGACAAATAACCGTAGAGAAAGCATCATCATCATCACACCAAGTACCCACGATACGAACCTTTTGAAGATACGCATTCGAAAGCAAGGGCAGCAGCTGTACCCAACCAATCACACGCTCATCAGTATTTACAGAGCAGGTGATCTTTCCCCCCGCATTATTGACACCATTACGGGTAGTGAGCAAAGTCTTATAGGGTGGATCTGGTTCCACTATGAATGTCCATGTCCTAATTGGTGATGCATCCTGCGGATCAAATAATGGTGCAATAAATGACACCATTTTTCCAGTCAGTTCAACCGGATCCTGGCGGACTACTAATCGGGCCATAACATTGATGATTAAGATTATAATTATTGAATTTATTCTAATCGCTATACTTTTGTTACGTCCAAGCCTGCGGATTGGCCAAGCTACCCAACTATAATAAGTGTTATGATAAAAAGTGAATGACCCAATTCATAATAGAAGATACCTAACAGTTATTGATAAAAATAATTGGTGCCATTCCTTTACCCCTCTCCCAAACAACATCCCTCCTTTCAGGCAGCTTAACACACCGGTATTTATTTGTATAGCTAAGATACCCCGTTGAACTCTCGATCATAATTCCCTTGGTGACTCCAACTTTCGAGATTCCCAGCGACTACCGATCTCGCGTGCTTGAGCGATCTGCCCAGGTTCATGATTCAAGGCAACCTTGATGCACTTAATAAATTCCAACCAAAAGCACCTTAAAAAGATGTAGCAATTGAGGATGCTCTATCGTTCCATCCAATATCTCTCAAGTCAGCAAATATGGAGTTTGATGGTATGTATATGCTAGATCCACCCCAATGAATATGTTCATAAAGTATAACCCCTCTTCCTGTTGTGGAAACAGAACTAACTTGGTCATTCCAACTAGTCCACCACCAAAGAATTCCCCCAAGCCAGACTTCTGTAAGATCCCAATAGGTATGCCTATCTTCTAATTGGAGTCTTGCCCCTTCGCAGTTAATGTGTTCAAAAAAGTATGCAGGGTAAGTAGGTTGAATATGGGAACCAAAAAATCCACTTGGATCAGCACCATCGTGATCTTCCTTTTTCACTGATCCTCGCACAAAGTCAACTGCCTGATTAGGATCCGTGAAGGAAACAAAACGAAATTCGCCATTTTTACCAATGCTTTCTATTGTGCTAAAAAGCGGCGTTCCATCATAATTCCTTAAATCTTCTGGATTAATTTCTTTCCCATCTACCTCAACTGGTACTGTGGGGATTCCATGACGAATGGGCTTGAGTTTTCTAGCAGGAATCTGCTGAGCCACAAGAACGATATCTGAAGGCTGCTTTCTGCGGTTTTCTTCACTTGGTGGAATTGGAATATTAAACGCATTAATATTACCATAAAGTGTATAACTGTTATCAGTCATTCTTTTTAAGGCAGCTTTGCCAAACTCGTTGTTTTCATGCTCTATCCTTTTATTTTGTTCTCTAGTTTTTTGACTCATTTTCTTATTTTTTATTGTTTACAATTTAGTTGCTAATAATGAAGTTTATTTTAAACATTTGATTTATCTAACTTATTGTCATATGATTTTATTCACTCCTACAACAAATCTGAAAGACTATCAATTCCTTAACAAACTACATATTGCATAAATATTTTGAATGGTAATTGAGGCAAGTCTTTAACTGAAAACTAAAAAAGAAGTCGTTTAAATTATTAAAGCCGTCATTTCTACTTCAACTTACTTGAAAAGGTTGTATATAAGTCCAATCTGTTATTAATGTCAAAAATCTGTACTCTAACATTTGCAATTTATTTGAGACTTCTTTTAACCAACCATAATATCTTTGGTATATCACAACTTTTTACTTTCATTTTATAAAACGAATTAAACTGGCTGTTTTCTCATTACTTTAGTTTTTTGTCTTCATTTGAGTTAATCGTATACAAACGGCAAAACTTTAAACGTCAATAAAATGATCGACTGATTTCGTTTGAATAGGTATGCCGTACTAATCAGGATGAATAAAACCAGTAAACATAACTTCCTTGCTGTGCCTTATAACATCTTTCCAATGCTCTATTAATGCTCAGGCGAATGGTACTTTTGTAATTAAATTGGTTATAAGAATTCAATAAGGTTATAAATATGACCTTTTGATTATTTATTAATTTAAAACAAAGTAGGATCAATAGGACGAATGTGGGAAGATGATCTTCTAGAGTAAAGTCACTACAGATTAGATAAATGGGCCAAACACATATCAAATATAAACATAATATCAAATAAAGCAAAAAATTTTTACCAACAATAATCTCAATTAAACATCAACTGGAGGCGCCGGTCAAACTGGTTCTTCTTCACTTTTGGTGGAAGGTAGATGGGATTTCATGGGTGCAATTCAGGCAAAAATCTGCTGAGAAAACGATTTTCATCAATGACTAAGTGGTCCTGTAGCTTGCATTCCTAAATGGTTGCCTATGTTCTTAAGACAGTTGTGGAACTTACCCACCAGCCGTTTTATCCTCCACCACACCGATGTCGATCAGGACGCACTCACCCTGGTAGTGGAAAGCCGCTCGAAACGATGCCACTGTCCTGCCTGCCACCAATATAGTCGCAGCATTCATAGCAGCTATCAGCGTTGCATCAAGGACCTGCCTTGCTTTGCTTTGAAGACCCGGATCCGTCTCACCACCTATAAGTTTTACTGCCGTAATCCGCACTGCCCACAAAAGATTTTTAATGAGCGGTTTGCTGCCGGTTTTGGTTACTACAAACGAATGACCGATCGGCTCTCTGACCTACTTTCTTCCCTCGTTTTGCAACTTACTGGACGCAGTGCAGAACGGATCTGTTATCTGTTGCATATTGACGTCAGTGATACTACGCTCAGGGAAGGCTGTTGCAGAAGCAACCCTTACCAGAGCCAATCACGCCTAAGATACTGGGTGTTGATGATTGGGCGCTGAAGAAACGAAACCGATACGGCACGATCCTGGTGGATCTGGAGCGACATAAGATCGTTGACCTATTAGCAGATCGGGAAACCAAAACGTTACAAAAGTGGTTAGAGGAGCATCCTGGTGTGGAAACTGTAAGCCGGGATCGGTACACCAACTATTCAAATGCCATTACAGCAGCTCAGCCTAGGTGCACGCAAGTGGCTGACCGCTGGCACTTGCTCAAAAACCTGGGAGAGGATCTCAAAAAGCTGGTCGAGCGAAACCACCAGCACATAAAGTATACCCGCAAAAAGGAAATCAAACGATTGCGGAAACAAAGCCACTCCCGGTGGCTCCGTAAGCAAAAGGAGGTGTCTTCTAAACTTACGGAAAACTATGCCCGCAGATGGCAGCAGTTCCGGCAAATCAAGAAGGGACAGGTAAAGAGGGTGCCGATCCTAACAATGGCCCGTACGCTAGGCATGAGCCGCAGGTACAGTGAAAAAGTACTTGCATCTCCGGGAACCACCCCGGCGCAAATCTTTTCTGCAGGTGAACATAGCTGCTTTTGACGCTTATATCCGCAGGAGAATCAAGCAGGAACCAGACGTTCAATTAATGAAGCTGTTTAGAGAAATCAGGGAAAGGGGATATAATGGTGGGCGCACTTCTGTCTTTGATTACTTACATGAGTATATAAACAGGGCGCCTCGTCTTAAGTCACCTAAGCTTCCCTATGTTTTTTATGTACCATCCAAAATCTCATTTTTGCTGATGCGCAAACAAGAACAGTTAAACAGTAAAGAACAAAGCCTGGTGATCAACCTATGCAAACAATGTCCCGAGGTCAAAACTGCCGCATCGCTTGCTAGTGAATTCAGGCAATTAATGGAAGATAAAAAAGGAGGTCAGCTTCAAGGATGGATCAAAAAGGCTATTGCTTCCGGAATTAAAGAATTAAAAAGCTTTGTGGGAGGATTGCTTCCTGATTTTGAGGCGGTCAAAAATGCACTGACGTTGCCCTGGAGCAACGGCCAAGTGGAAGGACAGATCAACAAACTTGGGAACCATCAAACGACAGATGTATGGGCGGGCCAGCTTTGATCTTTTGCGCAAACGACTCCTGCTTAACTCCATCTAACCTTCCACCAAATGTGAAGAAGAACCAATTTGATCGGCGCGTGCAGATAATGCAGACCTATCGTCCAAAAAATTCATGCAAAAATCGGTGTTCCCTGAGGGTATTTATTACAATGCAGAAAATAACACTTATCGAACTCCGCTTATCAATGAGTTTGTCTTTCAAACAAGCACGATATCAACGGTTTTGGAAAATATCAAAAATGAAAAAGCCCCACAATTTGTGGGGCATTCTCCTGAGGTACACCATAAGGTCCGATTATCGAACTCCTTTGTAGAAGCCCTATTTGCTTTTACTGACCATTAAGCTGCTGGGTGCTGAATATTGTTCAAAAACAAAAACCCGCAACAATCATCCGTAAAGCTGACTTCAATCAGGTGCTTTATACCATTTGAACCTACCTTTGCGGTCATTCCATGTTCCTGCGGCTTGTAGCGATAGTACTGTTGGTTGCTTTTGCAATGCAGACCTTTCAGAAGAACATGATTGTACTGGATTATTTCGCCAATACAGAAGCTTTCGCCCAAAACTGTGAAAACAAGGCCCGCCCGGTCCTGAAGTGTAAAGGAAAGTGCCAGATGCTGAAAAAACTTCAGGCGGAAGAAAAGAAAGAGCAGAAAAACCCGGAGCATAAGGGGGAGAACAAGGCCTCTACGCCGAATACTTTACCACCCTTGCCTTTACAGGCTGCTTTGGCCATGGAAGCTATCAACACCATCTACCCTCCTTTTCCGGTAATAGCTGAATGTGACCAATCCTATCCTATCCTACACCCCCCGGCTTTGGTTTAACCAATTCACCTACTGATTCGCTTTGATGCACCATTTCCTGCACCTTGCAGGGGAAACCCTTTTTATTCCTTTACGTATACATATTAAAACAAAGCCTCATGCACAGGCCTCAGAAGCTGCTGCTCCTGCCGCTGCTACTCTTATCTGTCTATATTTCTTTTGCCCAAACCGTTGTCAAGGGGAAAATTATTGATAATACCACCAAAGAACCCGTTGCGGGTGCCACTATCCGTTGTAGCGATGAAAACTGCACCTGTGGCTGCACCACCAATGCGGCAGGGGAATTCCAGATGCAATACAAGGATTGCCGCCAGTTAGTGGCTACCTCCATTGGGTATGCCGCTTACCGCTTTCCGGTAACGGAAAACATACCCTTCATTGCACTTACTCCAGCAGAGTCCTTGTTGCAGGAAGTGGTGCTATCCGCTAACCGGGGCGAAGCCGTGAAGCGGTCGGAAGCACCCATTGCCATTGCCAACCTGAACAGCAAAACGATTCAGGACGCCAAACCCACCACCCTAGACCAAGTCTTAAACAAGGTTAGCGGGGTGAATATGGTGAATTTGGGCAATGAGCAACACCAGATGAGCATCCGCCAACCCATAACTACCAAAAGCCTGTTCCTCTACCTCGAAGACGGCATTCCGGTACGCACCACCGGGCTGTTCAACCACAATGCATTGTTGGAATTCAACATGGCTGCTGTCAAGAACATAGAGGTCATCAAAGGACCTTCCTCTTCTCTATATGGCAGCGAGGCCATTGGAGGCGTGGTGAACTTTATCACCCAAGCACCCACGGCTGTACCAGTACTAAAATTATCGGCACAAGGTAGTAATATGGACTATAAGCGTACAGATGTACAGACAGGATTTACAACAGGAAAATGGGGCATAGCGGTTAGTGGTTATTATGCCGAGAAACAAAATGGTTTTCTGGAATACTCCGACTTCTATAAAGGAACCGCTACAGCAAGAGTGGATTACCGCTTTGCGGATAAAACCGTTCTTACCAATAGCATCACATGGTTACATTACTATAGTGACATGGCAGGTGGTGTAGACAGCGTCATGTTCGCCTCCCGCAGCTTTCGCAACCCTCAGACCTTTACCTACCGGAAAGTGGAGGCCTTGCGCTACCGCTCTACCCTCACCCATGAATGGAAGGGAGGGGGCAAAACCACCGCCTCCATCATCTATAGAGACAACACCATCGAACAGAATCCGGCCTACCGGGTTCGGGATGATTACCGCCGACAGGGCAGCACGTGGATAGGTAATAAAGAGATGGCGCATGGAGAAATCAACAGCAGCCGTTTCAACAGCTATGCCTTCATTGGTCAACACCGGCAGGACCTGAAGTGGAATAAAGCGGTGGTGATGGGTGGTGTCAGCATGGACCTCAGCCCTGCCACCTATGATGCTTCCTACATCCGCATCCAGAAAGATACAGCCGCCAACAAATACATTTCTTACCAGCCCACCGACAGCATACTTACAAACTACAAAACCAAATTGAATAACTATGCGGCCTTTATAAACGTTGAGTTCAGCCCGGTGGAAAAACTGCGGGTAGTGGCGTCGCTGCGCTATGACTACTTCCACTACAATTTTGATAACCACCTGACGCCATCGGCTTTTAGCGGCTCCCCCGATACCACCAATCATTTTCGTAGAATGAGTCCCAAGCTGGGCTTTACCTATAACTTCTCTAACCGAACAGGCGTTTATGCCAACTACTCGGAAGGTTTTGTACCCCCACAGGTCACCGAAATGTACACCGGGGTCAAAGTACCCAACCTGGATGCTTCCATTTTTTACAACTATGAAGTGGGCGGTTGGGCAGAAGTCATCAAAAACAAGCTTTCAATGGATGTGAGCCTGTACCAGTTGAACGGCACCAACGAAATTATCGCTGTCAAAAACGATGATGGCACCTTCTCTAACCAGAATGCCGGGAAAACCTCCCACAAGGGTATTGAATTGGGTCTGAATGCCACCCCGGTGCAAGACGTCTCCTTCCGCTTAAGCGGGGCTTACAGCAAGCACCTGTTTACCGACTTTGTGGAAAAGGGTATCAGCTATAACGGCAATGAAATGAATGGCGCCCCCAATTGGCTATACAATACCGAAGTGTGGTACAAACCAAGCTTTGTCAAAGGCCTGCGCCTTGGTGCGGAATGGCAGCACGTCGGCAGCTATTATGTGGACCCGCAGAACACCGCCAAATACGGCGGCTACCATGTCCTGAACCTAAGGGTGGGCTACCAATATAAAGGCTTAGAGGTTTGGGTCAATGCGCTGAATGCAACTGATAATTACTATTCCTATAACGTGAGCAAAAGTGCTTTTGGCTACAGCTATACACTGGCAGAACCCCGCAACTTCAACATCGGCCTCTCCTATGATTTTGGCACCTTTTTAAAAAAGAACTAAGATGAAAACTTCAATCACCGTATTCCTAACTTTTCTCTCCCTCTGTTTTGTGTCCTGTACAAATAACAATAGCACAGACGAACCCTCACCTACCGCCTCCACGTTCATCGATACATTACCGGGGTCCTGTCCCAACCTGATCAAAGACGCACAAGGAAATGTGGTCCTCAGTTGGGTGCGGGAAACAAGTGATTCTACAGCGGTGTTTTGCTACGCTACTTCAACAGACGGTGGGGTGTCTTTTGGAGAACCGATTGTGGTTCCCCCGTCCAGTACGGTAAAGCCCCATTCGGAAAACTTACCCAAGGTTATCTTCAAACCTTCCGGTGAAATCATTGCGCTGTGGGGGGCTGCCAGTACCAGTACCATAAACAAGTATGCCGGGAGTATATTTTATGCCCAATCCTTTGATGAGGGGAAAACCTGGAGCGAAGCCAGGCCGCTGGTGAGGGACACTGCAGGCTATGACCAACGCTATTTTGATGTGGCTTTACTCCCCAATGGGGAAGCAGCCATCGTGTGGCTGGACAATCGGAAACAACCCGAACAGGAAGGTTCTGCCCTTTATTATGCCACTACCTCAGGCCGTAATGGGTTTGCGGGCGAAAAACGCATCAATCAACCCTGTTGCCAATGCTGTCGCACCGACTTGTTTGTAGACAGCAAAAGCAATGTCCATGTCCTCTACCGGGGGATTCTTCAGGACAGCATCCGGGACATGGTGCATATCGTGTCCACCGATGGTGGCCAATCGTTTTCTGCTCCCAAGCGAATTAGTGATGATAATTGGGTACTGAATGCCTGTCCGCATACTGGCCCGGCCATGACGGAAAACGCCGAAGGGCTGCACTTTGCCTGGTATACAGGCGGCAAGGCCAAAGGCACCTTTTACACCCAATCCAAAGACAACGGCAATAGTTTTGGGCAGCATGACTCCATTTCTTTTGCCGGGAAACACCCCCAGCTAACTGCTGCTGCTAATGGTGATATAGCCACTGTATGGGACGAGCAAGTAAAAGTAGCGGACGGGTTTATGAGCCGCATTGGCCTGCAAACCAGAACTAAGGAAGGTAATGCACCCAAGAAATGGTTTATTACACCAGAAACCACCGATGCTACCTACCCGGTGATAACGATGGTAAAAGAGCAGCAGCCGCTCGTCGCCTATTGCCAAAAGAAGAACGGAAAGAAGTACGTAGCGTATCAATTGACCAACCTATAGCCATTAAATGAAAAGGTAGGCCCTACCCTTGCAATTAGAAGTTATAAGTAAGGCCAACCCTCAGGGAAAACGGTGTTCCGGGAGTGAAATGAATTTCGGTAACCGGGTCTGGTTCGTTTCTTAAGCGGCTCTCTGTGTCAAATTGGGTTTCCTTCCATTTTGTATTGAATAGGTTTTGCGCCGAAGCTTGCAGTTCCACTTTCTTGATGACATAGCTGACAGCAGCATCGCTCACAAAATACCCTTTGGCAATGGTGCTGTTATCTTCATTGGCCGGACGGTCAGCCATATAGCGGTAGCGCAAGCTGCCATTGAAGCCATGGTTGGTTTTTACCGTCACCCCACCAATACTGGTAAATCGGGGTGCCAGAGGCAGGTAATCCTGCCCTTTGGGTTCTTCTACCGCCCTTCCTTTGGCATAGTTCAGGTCCACATCCAAATACAACCACCGCAAAGGCTGATACCGTGCCGATATATCTACACCGATGCGTCTGCTCTTACCACTTGGTTCCACCACCCCTTCATCACCCACGTATACAAACTCCTGCTCCAACCACAGGTACCACAAAGCGGCATTTACCATCAGGTTTTTAGTGGGCTTGAAAATCGTTCCCAAGTCGGCTCCATAGGCTTCCGGCAGCACTTCACGCCCATTTTGGGGAACCGCCACCCTTGTATCATTGGAGTGAAACCCTCGGCCTGTTGTCAGGTATAATTGGGTCCTGTTATTGGGATGGTAAAAGAAATTCAGCTTGGGACTGAGGATTCCGGCATCAGCTTTACCTTTATGTGGGTTTAACTTATCCGTGTAGCGGGAATGCAGGTAGTCGTACCGCAATCCTGTCGTCATTGAAAACCGGGGACTGAAAAGAAAGGACTCATTGATGTAGACTCCTACATTGGACTCTCCAATGTCCCCCAACATAATTGCTTCCAATGTGGAGTCCCGGTTCAGCGTCCGGGACAGTTCGGAGTTATGGGTCCTGTCCAACCGAATGTTGGCTCCTACTTCGGAAGTCAGGCGAACAGCACCCATATAACCCACCTTGGAATAACTGCCATTGTACCCGTACAAGTGACGACTTTCCTTTTGTTTAATCTGGTCACCATTTACCGGGTCCACCTTAAAGAAAGTGAAATTGGAAAACAACGCAAAGTCATATTTGGTATAGTACAATTGGTTCTTCAACACATCACCGTTTCGCATCGTTGAGACCAGTTGTAAGTTGGCATTAGAACGGGAGGTGCTTCCACCTTCATCCGGGTCAATGGCACCATAAAAGCCAATCATGCCACTTTCCACGGCCCTGTCTGGAATCTGGCCTGAGGCATTCCATTTACTGCTGAAGGTGGACAGGGAGAAACTAAGATGGCTGTTGTTACCTACTTTCCCAAAGTATTTCCCTTGTACATTCAAGCGGTGGAAGTTTTGCGGGGCATCAAAATATCCTCTAGTGGACATGTACTCGGAAGCAATGTAGGCCGACTGTTGCTTTGCTTTGGCTTTTGCACCCAACAGGTTCACCATACCTACCGTTCTGAAAGTGTTGAACATCCCGCCTTCCACTTTAACGCTGTTTTGAGGCAGCACATTCAGGGTTTTGAAATCCACATAGCCAGAAGTGGTGAAATTCCCTTTTTCCGGGTAGTAGGTTCCTTTTTTGAAGGTGACATTATCTATCAGTTCCGGAATAACAAAGTGCAAATCCGCATACCCTTGGCCATGCGCATGGGACACCATATTAACAGGCATACCATCCACCGTAATGGCAATGTCAGTTCCATGGTCCAAATCAAAGCCCCGCAAAAACATCTGCTCTGCCTTACCGCCACCCGCATGTTGACCAATGAACAAACCGGGAACCATTCTCAATACTTCCTGAGAATTATCAATGCCCTTTAACCTGATGTCCACTTGACTTATTGGACGATACTGCTGTAAAGGGCCAGCAGTTACCATAACCTCACTTAACTGTACGTCGGAATGGTTAAGGTAAATCGTATGGGAAGCGGCTCGCAAGCTATCAACTGTTACCACTTTGGTCTCATACCCAATTGCACTTATCTGAAGGTCTCGGACACCATCGGGAACCACCAGTTGGAAACGACCATTTTCATCCGTTAGCACGGTCCGGGATACAGGTCGTGACTGGATACTGATGCCTTCCAATGGAAATTGCGTTACTGCATCTTTCACCATCCCTTGAAGAGAACTACCCTGCGCCAATAACTCGACACAACTAATCAACAACAAAAAAACAAACAGCCAATTTTTCATACCAAATTGCAAAATAAAGGAAAAGTGGAGTGAATATCCAGCTGAAGTTTATCTACAAACCTACCTTGAATGATTACTATCCTAGATGGTATCACCACCATTCAGAAATCTATAATAAATTAGGGGTATGAACCAAGCTTTATTACTGCTCTGCTGCGGATTGATGGTAAAAGCTTCCTTTGCCCAAGCACCCGTTGATACTACAAAGCCGAAAGAATTGCAGGAAGTGCAGATTCGGGCATGGATGCGCAAGGACGTTGCACCTATGGCAGATGAAGCAGGTGGCTTTATCCATAGTGGCAAGAAAAGTGAAGTGATTACGCTCAGCAGCACCAATGCCAATATTGCCATCAAAACCGGGCGGCAGTTGTTTGCCAAAGTTCCGGGGGTCTTTGTCTATGACATGGATGGAAGCGGTAACCAGATAAACATTGCCACCCGTGGACTGAACCCCCACCGCAGTTGGGAGTTCAACATCCGTCAAAATGGGGTTATCATCAATTCCGATATGTATGGCTACCCGGCCTCTCACTATAGCGCACCCATGGAAAGCTTTGAGCGTATTGAACTGGTCCGGGGAACTGGCTCATTGCAGTACGGCGCACAGTTTGGCGGCATGGTCAACTATGTGACCAAAAAGCCGGATTCCACCAAGGCGTTTTCGTTTGAAAGCGTGAATACGGTGGGTTCCTTTGGCCTGTTGAGTAGCTATAATGCGGTGAGTGGCACCAACAAAAAGCTGTCTTACCTTGCTTATTACTACAGGAGGCACTCCAAAGGTTATCGGAAGAACAGCGAGTCGGATGCAGAAGCACAGTTCCTGCAACTGCAATACCATTTCAATGATAATATAAGTCTGAAGGCAGAACTCGGTCGGTCCAAGTACTTGTACCACATTCCGGGTCCTTTAAACGACAGCATGTTCCAAGCCGACCCTCGAATGAGTACCCGCAGCCGCAATTACTTTAGCCCTGATATATATGTTCCCTCCCTCACCTTCAACTGGCAGCTAAGCCCGCAAACCCGTCTCCATCTGACTACCTCCGGTGTATTCGGGAACCGCAGCAGCGTACAACTGGACGCCTTTGCCAATGTTGCAGATGCCATAGACCCAGCCACAGGACAATATAAGAACCGACAGGTAGACATAGACCAGTTCCACAGTAAAACGGTGGAATTGCGCCTGTTGCAGGATTATAAGCTAGGGGTAGTACGAAGCAAACTATCTACCGGTGCGGTATATATGAACAATGACTTGCACCGTCAGCAGTTGGGTAAAGGCACTACAGGTACCGATTACGACCTCACCTTGGTTGAACCGGGTTTTGGCAGAGATATACATTTCAGGACCGGGAATCTGGCCCTGTTTGCTGAAAATGCTTTTTCCATCACCCAAAAGTGGACCATTTCCCCCGGCCTAAGGTGGGAAAGGGGAACTTCCAGAATGCGGGGGCAATCCGCTATTACCCGGCCAACGAACTGCCCACCGATATCCACCACAACTTTGTACTGGCAGGCATCAGCACCCAATACCACTTGAATTCAGACAATACCCTGTATAGAGGTATCTCCCAAGCTTACCGCCCCGTCATCTTTAAAGACATTGTTCCGGCTTCTACCTATGAGCAGATAGATGATAATTTAAAAGATGCTTCCGGCTACAATCTGGAAGCAGATGCCAGAGGCAAAATCAACCACCTTCAGTATGACATCAGCTTCTTCCACGTGTTGTATAAGAATCGCTTAGGAACCTTGGTGTTTCAGGACAATGCGGGGCAATCCTATACGTATAAAACCAATGTTGGAGACAGTCGTACAAAGGGTATGGAAGTGTTTATACAATATAAATTTCCCATCACCAGTAAGCTTTTAGCAGGACTCTTCACCTCTTCCTCTTACATGGATGCGAAGTACATTACAGGGGCGGTGGCTACTGGCACAGAAAACAAATCCATTGTAGGCAACCGGGTGGAAGCCGTTCCAGAGTGGATTAGCCGGAGTGGATTGGAGGTGTTGTATTATGGCTTTAGCGGAACCCTTCTTTATAGCTATACCTCATCTTCTTTTTCTGATGCGCTGAATACAGTAACACCGCCTACAAGTGGAGCCAGAGGTTTCACCCCGGCATACGGGACATGGGACATCAATGCCACGCTTCGTACCAATAGCATCTTTACTATTCGGGCAGGAGTCAACAATTTGTTGAACAATCAATACTTTACCAAGCGGCCCACCTTTTATCCCGGTCCCGGCATCTGGCCAAGTGACGGCAGGAATGGTTACATCACCCTTAGTGTGAAGATATGATGAACACAAAGCAACAATAAATAGTGAAAGTGTATCAAATTAAAGGTATACGAAAAATGGTTGTTCCACGAAAAGTAAATGATTGACAATCAGCATTGAAAATTTTGGACCTCTGTGGCATAGAAAACAAATGATAATTATGACACGACCAACATAATAATTATCCTGTTCAGACCCAAGCTGCTCCATATGCCCAACCTTTACTCTTCTGACTTCCTGTACCGTACTGCTAAAGAGTATTTCCGAATTGGAACCATTGCCGCTGGTCATTTTATAAAAAACTTCTTCAATGATGAATACAGCCATGCTAAGATACAAGCCCCGGCAGTTAATATCTCCTTTGCGTTGGAGTTGACCTTAAAGGACATACTTCTACATGAACGTGGCAATACACCCAAAGGCCATGACTTCATAAAACTATATCAACTGATATCAGATGAGGCCAAAGAAAAAATTGCTGATTACTTCAAAGAAAATTTAGCTGGAAGGGACTTTGGACTGATTAGTTTCATAAAAAAGGAAGGTGGCGATGAAACCAATAACCATGACTACAACACAATAGAAGAGGTATTGAAGATGCACCAAGATGCTTTTATTGATTGGCGGTATGCGCACGAGTTCCCAATGAAGAAAACCACAACATTAGATTTTAACTTCTAGGCTAAGGTCAGGGCCACATCCACATGTTTTCAGTATTTGGAAAATGATGTACTCCCGCTTACGTCTTCCAAATAAAAAGGATGACACTCCGGTATGTCACTTTTTTCATCCACATGATTCTTTTCCAACTTTTTGATATAATTATTTAAAGCACTCCTGTACCAGAGTCTTGGTGATTTCCGGATAACAATTACAGTTAAATTACTTTTCTGCTTACCCTTCATTTGGCGTAGTTTCAAATCCCATTCATTTACTGGTACTCGTAAACCTGTTGATATAACTGGAGAAGTAATTGTTGAAATACCATTCTCCGAAATGGTGAAATGTAAATAAATACCATATGTTTCTGAATTACCTATTTGCTTCTTTGGCTGTGGATTAATCCGAACTAAAATTCTATCTGTAATATCTACTGTGTTCATTTTTGTTTGTATTTGTTGCTGTCCGTACAATAATGCATAAACCGAAGTGTAAAAGCAAGAAACCAGAAATGAAAGAATGGTATTGTTGAAAGATTAGGGGCTAACCATTATAATCAAATCGGTTTTATGGAGCAAATTCATGGAGGCTCAACATGCGTTAAAAGCATACTCATCCAAAACTCACGGAGGGCATGAGTAATTCCGATAAAAAATGAACTTTTCAACTTGATCCGTAAATTTTTAAAACTGCGGGAAATGCCGCGCGAATGCAGTTTTAAACAAAAAAGGCCCTGCATTTATGCAGGGCCCTGTGTACCGCGTACGGGATTCGAACCCGTATCACCACCGTGAAAGGGTGGTGTCCTAGCCCTTAGACGAACGCGGCGTATCGTTTTGGGAGTGCAAAGATAGGGAGCGACTTTTATCCACCAAATTTTTTTAGGAAAAATCTAAAAAAATAAAAAGCCCCCTAGAAAGGGGGCTCGCAGTTATGATAAGCAAAAAGTTACTTTTTGGCCACATCAAACTTTCTGAAGATGTTTCTGACGCTGGCCTGAATTTCTTTATTGGTTATATTCTTACTAGCTACTTCATCGGTTGTCCAACCCTGCCAAACGGTTTTCTCTGTTTTGGCATCAATCATAGAAATAGAAACGGTACCTTCTCTTACTTCGTACTGGTTCCGGTCATAACCCATAAACCGCGAAGGATAATAGATATAGCCCCAGCGGCGGGTATAGGGATTGAAAAAAGTGCGGGTAAAAGGTTGAGAATAAACAGGATCACTACTTCGCTTCAATGTTTTTTCGACCAGCACGTCATAGCTTAACAATACATCCGGTTTATTCTTATTTTCCTTCCAGCCTTGCTTGGCCAGTTCGGCATCTACCGCTTTTCTTACGTGCTGCTCGGTTAAATCCCTACCTTTTTGCTGTTCATCCTTTTCTTTTGTATCCACCCATGCATAGCTTTTGTAACTGCTGAAGTTTACGGTATCATCTTTCTCAATATGGGCTACACTGGCACAACTTGTCAGCATCAAGCCGGCAACAGCCACCATACCAAGAAGTTTTAAACGTTTCATAGTTCGTTTCTGTTTTACAATCTATGAACGTCAAATAATATGCTTGTATTTTAAAAATATTGTGAAAATCAGCGGATTAGCTAACTTATTGAGTTACAGAGAATATTAAAGTAAATGTTGACGCAAAACAACTGTTACCGGGTCATCCAAGGCCAATTTCAACATGGCGTTCTGGCACTTCTACATCCAAAAAACCTTTTCTGATCAACCGTGCCTTAAAATCCTGCTGCACGTCGTATTCGCCATGTACCAGGAAAAGCTTTTGCACCTGCTGCTGATCCTGACAGGCCAGCCATTGACACAGGTCCTCATAATCGCCATGCGCACTCATGCTTTTTAAAGAGCCTATTTCCGCATGCACCTGGTGGCGTATGCCGAAGATGCTGACCTCCTGCTGTCCATCCAGCAGTTTTCCACCCAGGGAGTTGGGCTCGCAATAGCCCACGATCAATATACAGTTGCGGGAACTTTCAATATTGTTGCTGATATGGTGTTTTACACGGCCGGCTTCAGCCATACCGCTGGCAGAAATAATCACACATGGCTCGTTGCGAAAGTTAAGCAGCTTGGATTCTTCCACGCTTTCCACATACCGCAGGCCGTTGAAGTGAAAAGGATCGCTGTCGGTTTCCAGCAGTTTTTGTATGGTCTTATTAAAATATTTGGAGTGCCGCTTGATCATGTCGGTAATAGTGATGCTGAGCGGACTGTCCAGAAAGTAATCGATCTTAGGCAAGCGGTTCTCCAGCTCCAGCTGATTCAGGGCATACAGGATTTCCTGTGTGCGGCCCAGGCTAAAGGCAGGTATAATCAGTTTGCCTTTTTTCTGTACGCAGGTTTTATCAATCCAGTGCCGCAGGGCATCTACCGAAGAAGAAACGCTTTGGTGCAGGGAATTGCCATAAGTAGATTCCATGATAATAAAATCAGCCTGAGGAAAAGTTTCAGGTGATTTTAAAATCACATCCCGGTAGCGACCTACATCGCCGCTAAAGGTAATTTGCCGCGGCCGGCCATTTTCGGTTATGCGTACATGTACACAGGCACTGCCAATAATATGCCCTGCATCGGTAAACAAGGCCTCTACCCCATCCATTACAGGGAACCACTGACCGTATTCATGACTTACAAAAAGCCCGAATGCGCTGCGGGCATCTTCCCTAGTGTATAAAGGTGCTAATAGCGGCTTTTTTTCGGCTCTGCGTTTTTTGTTCTGGTACTTGATATCGCTTTCCTGTATCTCGCCCGAATCTTCCAGTAAAATAGTGGCCAGCTCTTTGGTAGCCGGCGTGCAAAATATAGGTCCGGCAAATCCATCCTTTACCAGTTTGGGAATCAGGCCGCTGTGGTCGATGTGGGCGTGGGAAAGAATCAGCGCATCCACCCCGGCAGGATCAAAGCCAAAGTCACGGTTCCATACATCAGTTTCTTTACCGGAGCCCTGAAACAAGCCACAGTCCAGCAGGATCTTGCGACCATCTTTTAAAGTAATCAGGTGCTTGGATCCGGTAACGGTACGGGCAGCGCCGTGAAATGCAATTTTCATATGCTTTTGTTTTATGCCTTTTGCTTGGGTTTGAATGACCAGGTGAACCAGAACTCCGCCACGAACTCGCCCTGCTCATTTACGCCCCGGCTGCTGACCTGCACCGTCTGTCCCGTATCCTGCTGAATGGCTTGCGCTATGGCCTTTTGAATCTTTTCTCCATCGGTACAGGTGAAATACGTTTTGCCTATAGCTTTTTTAAAGTATTTGCTTTCCATGGCTACAATCAGCATGGATACCGCAGGCCGGCGCTTGTACAGGTGCGCCATGGCCAATATACCCGTACTCATTTCCGCTGCCATGGCCAGGCAGGCAAAGTAGGTAGAGCGAAAAGGATTTTGCGTAAACCACTTGTAGGGCACCGAAACCGTACTGCTGGCCTCATCCAGTGCTGTTATCCGCAGGCCGGCAAAAAAAGCCGCCGGCAGTTTTTGCAATAAAAACCACTGAAACTTGCGCCGGTGGCGCACCAGTGCTCCAAAACTTTGCAAGGGTGTAGTGGCAGGCATGTTTTATTCTTTATAAAAGACTTCATCCAGAGCAGCGGCGCTCCATTGCACCAAAAACGACTTTACCTTTTCGGTTTCAAAACCGTTTCCTTTTACCAGCAGGCTTACGTCCTGCGTATGCAGGCGGTTGCCCGCCGCATCCAGCACCACCAGCACCGGAAAGCCAAACCGCTGCGGAAAGCCCAGTTTATTCAACAACTCGCTATTCCTGTTTTCAGGGCTATAGTTTACATGATAAAGCAGGTAGTTGTTGGTCAATAGTTTCTTTATGGCACTGTCTCTTTGCATAAAGCTGTTGAGTTGGTAACAAGCCACACACCAGTTACCGCCAATCTGCAGCAGCACCTGCTTTTTTTCCGTTTTGGCTTTAGCCAATAGATTTTCCACTTCCAGGGCGGCATTGGCCCTGGGATTGTACAGCTTGCTGCTGTCATTGGCAAAGGCTTGAAGCGAAACAAAAAAAAGGAAGAAAAACAGCCAGCGCATGAATCCAATTTATTTTAACAGCTAATGTAAGCTTCTTTCAATTTCCCATAGATACCACTTGCCCACCGCTCCAAAAATAGTTGGGCTGCCAAGAACCATTTTGGCGTATTTTACGTCAATACTTAAATAATCATCAATTTTGATAGTTCTAAATCATCAACACACCTACATGAAAAAAGTACTACTGCTGTTGTTTGTGGCAATTGGCCTGGCAGCCCAGGCGCAAAAGGTTTCCAATAAATTATCTTTTCAAAAAGGGCAAAAGCTGGAAATGATGACCGAGTCCAAAGGAACCGTGTCAATGGAGCTAATGGGTCAACCCATGGAAAATACCTTTTCCTCTTCCGTTACCCGCACTTTTGATGTTGCCAATGTAGCCAACGGCCAGGCCACCATTGAACACAAAGTCAAACGCATCCAGTTTTCGGCCGAAGCCATGGGACAGTCGCAGTCGTTTGATTCGGAAAAAGAAGCAGACATGAAAAGCGATATGGGCAAAAACATGGAAAAGGCGCTGAAGAATAAATACACCATGACCGTAGATGCCAAAGGAAAAGTAACAGCAGTAAAGCCGGATGACGACAATCCCAACAAAGACAGCGCAGACGAAGACGACCCGACGGCCGGCATGCTGCAGCAGTTTGGCGCCGATCTGGAACTGCCCAAAGTAGGTGATGCCACTTCGTTTAAGGTACTGCCGGACAAAGAACTGAGCAAAGGCGAAAGCTGGGTAGACAGCACCCAAAAAAGCCCGGACATCAAAGGCAAAACCACTTATACCGTTAGCAGCATTACCGACAGCGATGTGGTGGTAGACTTTGTACAGGATGCCAAAATGCAAAGAACGCAGGATGCCATGGGCACGGAAGCCAACATTGCCATGGACCTGAAAGTAACCGGTAAAATTACGTTGGACCGCAAAACGGGCCTGCTGAAACAAAGAACAGCCAATACTGAAGCTAAAGGCGCTATTGAAGCCGGTGGTCAAAGCCTGCCCATGAGCACCAAAGGCACCGAAACGGTTACGGTAAAAGCCATGTAACCAACTCTTTTAAAAACCCATATGAAAAAATCCCGCTCCGGAGCGGGATTTTTCTTTATACGATTTATAGAACTGATACGAAACGATTATCCGTATGATGATTTAACATTCACCATTGACGGCAGGATTTCATAAAGCTGAAAACAGTATCATACTATAATACCTCCACCTGATTTTTCAGCAGGTCTTCAAATTCGTCCCGCTTGCGGATCAGCAGGGCTTCTCCGTCCTTGATCAGCACTTCGGCCGGCTTTAAGCGGGAGTTAAAGTTAGAGGACATTTCAAAGCCATAAGCGCCGGCGTTGTAAAACACCAGGTAATCACCTTCTCTTACTTCACTCAACTTGCGGTCCCAGGCAAACGTATCGGTTTCGCAGATGTTGCCCACTACGGTATAAATACGGGGATTGCCAAAGGGATTGGAAAGGTTTTCAATGCGGTGATAGGCCTCATACATCATGGGCCGGATAAGGTGATTGAAACCACTGTTCACCCCGACAAAAACAGTAGCGGTGGTTTGCTTGATCACGTTGGCTTTTACAATAAAATAACCGGCTTCACTTACCAGGAACTTACCGGGCTCAAACCACACTTCCAGTTTTTTTCCATTTTCCTTTTCGTATTCCGCAAAGGCAGCGGCCACTTTTTCGCCTAAGGCATTTACATCGGTCCGCACATCGTCTTCGTGGTAGGGCACTTTAAAGCCACTGCCCAGGTCCACCACTTCCAGGTCGGGAAAATGTTGGGCAATTTCAAACATCACTTCCAGCCCTGAAAGGAACACACTGATGTCCTTGATATCGCTGCCGGTGTGCATGTGAATGCCCCGCACTTTAATGCCGGTGGTTTTAACAATACGCTCAATATGGCGCATCTGGTGAATGGAAATACCAAACTTGCTGTCGATATGGCCGGTGGAAATTTTATAATTACCGCCGCCCATGATATGGGGATTAAAACGAATTAAAATGGGATAGCTACCGCCAAACTTGTTGCCAAACTGCTCCAGGATGGAGATGTTGTCGATGTTCAGGTTCACACCCAGGTTTTTGCCTGCTTCAATTTCGGCAAAGTCTACGCAGTTGGGGGTAAACAAAATGCGGTCGGGGGTAAAGCCTGCCTTCAGGCCCAGCTTTACTTCGTTGATGCTGACACAGTCCAGGCCGGCGCCCAGCTGCTGTATATATTTTAAAATGTTAATATTGGTGAGTGCCTTGCAGGCATAAAAGAATTTGGAAGAACAGCCTTCAAAGGCTTTTTGCAGGGCCTCGTATTGTTCCTTGATTTTTTCGGCATGGTACACGTACAGCGGCGTACCAAACTGCTCGGCCAACTGAACCAGTTGTGTATGTGATAAAGTTTGCGACATGGCTGCGAAGATAATACAGCAGCCCAGTGGAAAAAGCGTTAAAGTTGATTATTGTTCGTCGTTCTGCTTATTTTCATCTGTATCGGATTCATCATCGTCTCCGGCATCGGTGTCAACATCGGGCGGCGTCGTTGTTTCATCATCTTCTCCATCCCGGAATGCATCCATTTCTTCCGGATCCAGGCCGGTTTCCAGCCCGCTTTCCGGCGCTATTTCGTCTGCACCGGGCTCCTCCTCGGTAAAGTCAAAAGAAGCACCATTGATGTATTCTTCGCTTTCGTCACTTTCGGTTGTCTCCTCTGTTTCTTCCTCTTCATAGCCATGAATAAACAGCCGGGCTC
>JAEWAC010000132.1 GCA_023391895.1 Bacteroidota bacterium | reverse complement strand
TCAAAAAGCCAAGCACTGTTATAATGCCAATAAAGTCATGGGCTTCTTCATATGCCTCCGGGATCATGGTGCTACTCAGCATGGCGAGAATGCCACCTGCCGCCACCGCAACAACAGCTGCAATAATTTGTGGGGAGAACTGACTGAAAATAGCATATCCTGCAAATGAAGCCAAACCCGACAAGAGCGTAATAATTACCCAGGTTCCAAAGATGTATTTTTTAGAGCGGCCGGCTTTCTTCATGCCCACGGTGCTGGATAACGACTCCGGCACGTTAGAAAGAAAAATGGCCACTACAGCCGCCACACTAACAACCCCTCCATGGATCAGAGAAACGCCAATGGCAACAGACTCAGGAATGCCGTCAATCAAGGCTCCGACCGCTATGGCCGTTCCGCTGCCCGGGTTTTCTTTTTCTGAGGTCTGTTGTTCACCTGATCGTTTTCGGTGTTTAGCTCCTTGTTTGTTCAATAGGTAATTGGCTGTAGTGTAAATGAGCGCCCCTGCAAGAAAGCCAACAGCTGCAGCAACAAATCCGCCATTTTGATAAGCCTCATCCATTAACTCGAAGGCAAGTGCCGAGATCAGCACGCCGCTTCCAAAGGCCATGATCACACCAATGACTTTGGAAGAAACTTTCTGGAAGTAACCGAAAAAAGCACCGATGAGTAGCTCTGAGCCGGACACCAATCCCCAAAAAGTTGCTTTGAGCCAAAGCGGAAATGAAAGAGCTATCATGATTGTAGTTTAAGTATGTATACCCGTTCAATTCCTGTACCGCAAATACAACGCAGCCCTGAAGATCCTTCAATAACCGCCGCTTACAATACAATTGCAAAGCATGGCCAAAGTGCAACCTTCGGGTCACAAGATATTAACCAACAACTAATAATAAGTTAGGCAGAAGGAACGCTAATTTCATGCTTTCACAAATGCTTACAACGGCAGACGTTATTTTGCTATTTTCGATACGAAACTTTATACAATATGAACCATATGAAAAGTTGTTTACTGCTGATTTTGCTGCTTTCTGTCCATCTTTTGTATGGTCAGGATAAAGTGGCTCCCAAACCTCAATATGTTATCATCATCAACAATGAAATTGTATCGAAGGAGAAATTGGATGCCTATGCAAAGCAAGGTTATGTGAAAGCCATGACCAAAGGCGTTTCAGAAGAGGAACGGACCCGGCTGGCGAAGCAGTTGGGTGAACGAGTTGGCAGTAAAGAATTTATCATATTGATCTCCCTGTTTACTGAAGAAGAAAAAATGGAAAGAGAAAGGAGCCGCGATACCAACACAATGGCCAGCGACAGTACTCAAAAAGAGGAGGAGTTTATTTTAAAACTAAACGATTCGGTAAAAGATTTTACGGTCACCATGATAGATGGCAAAGCCATAAAATTGTCCCAGCTGAAAGGAAAAGTGGTGCTGATCAATTTTTGGGCGACTTGGTGTGCGCCTTGCCTGATGGAGTTTTATGACTTTCCCTCAAAGATCATTGCACCCTTTCAAAACCGGGAATTTGTTTTACTGGCCATATCCAGGGGAGAAAGTAAGGAAAAAGTAGTACAAAAGATGCTGGCTTTGAAAAAAGACGGTATTGATTTTAATGTAGGCATCGATCCTGACGAACAGATCTGGAATCTTTTTGCAAAAGGGGCCATTCCCAAAAATTTCCTGATCGATCAAAATGGGATTATCCGGTATGTTTCTACTGGTTATGCCGATGAAAACATTGAAAAGCTGGCAAAAGAAATCAAAAAGCTTTTAGATCAGTAAACAGCACTCCATCCATTTTCATAGTTACTCCAGCAAGGTGTTTGAAACAGGTTTGATGGATTTGAAAAGAGAATAAAAAAAGCAAAAAGGACCACAATTCAATGTGATCCTTTTTTACATTTTAATTTTTTCATTTTCAATTTACAGGTGTATCGCCTCGCCGTAAGCCACTTCAATGGCATCTTTCACGCTTTCGGAAATGGTGGGGTGCGGGTGAATGGAGTTCAGCACCTCGTGGTAAGTGGTCTCCAGTTTGCGGGCGGTAACGGTTTCGGCAATCAGCTCGGTTACATTGTAGCCGATCATGTGCGTGCCCAGCCACTCGCCGTACTTAGCATCAAATATCACTTTTACAAAGCCTTCGGTATGACCAGCGGCAGAGGCTTTGCCCGATGCACTCAGCGGGAACTTACCTACTTTTACTTCGTAGCCGGCATCGCGGGCTTGTTTTTCGGTAAAGCCTACAGAAGCAATTTCGGGTGTGCAGTAGGTACAACCCGGTACGTTGCCGTAATCCAGCGGCTCGGGCTGGTGGGCAAATTTCTTTTCGTTATAGGCAATGTTTTCAACGGTAATAATACCTTCTTTGGAGGCTACGTGGGCCAGGGCCTGGCCGGGTGCGCAGTCGCCGATGGCATAAATGCCCGGTACATTGGTTTGCCCGTATTTATCTACCGCTATGCGGCCTTTTTCTACTTTCACGCCCAGTTCTTCCAGGCCAATGCCTTCAATGTTGGCTTGTACACCTACGGCGCTCAGCAGGATGTCGGCTTCCAGTACCTGCTCGCCATTGGCGGTTTTTACAGTAGCTTTTACGCCATTGCCGGAGGTATCTACTTTGGTTACCTCGGCATTGACCATAATGTCGATACCTTGCTTTTTAAAGTTTTTCTCCAGCTCTTTGGAAATTTCTTCGTCCTCTACCGGCACCACTCTCGGCATAAACTCTACAATGGTCACCTTGGTGCCCAGGCTGTTGTAGAAGTAGCCAAACTCCACACCAATGGCGCCGCTGCCTACCACAATCATGCTGGTGGGCTGCTGGGGCAGTACCATGGCTTCGCGATAGCCAATGATTTTTTTACCATCAATAGGCATCGACGGCAACTGGCGGCTGCGGCCACCGGTTGCAATAATAATATGTTTGGCTTCAACGGTTTGCTTGCTGTTGTCGGTCGCAGTTACTTCAATTTTGCCTTTGGCCACCACCTTTCCAAAACCCATGATCACGTCGATCTTGTTTTTGCGCATCAGGAACTGAACACCCTTGCTCATTTTGTCGGCCACGCCACGGCTGCGTTTGATCACCGAGCCAAAGTTGTGCTTGCCACTGGCTTCAATACCAAAATCCTGTGCATGCTTGATGTATTCATAAACCTGCGCACTTTTCAGCAGCGCCTTGGTTGGAATACAACCCCAGTTTAAACAAATACCACCCAGGCTTTCTTTTTCAATAATAGCCGTTTTTAAGCCTAACTGTGCGGCGCGGATAGCGGCTACATAACCACCGGGACCGCTGCCTATTACTACTACATCGTATGCCATGATACTTTTAGATTTTAGATGTAAGATTTTGATTGGGTCAAAAGAGTCAGAAGAGTCAAAAGAGTCAAATTGACTTTCATGACAGATCAGGACTTTTATGACTATATAATTGCTGGCGAAGCTAAACCAAAATCAATTATTGACAAAAGGTAAGGGGAGTGGAGGAGGAAGGAAAAAGGAAAAATGTAAAATGAAAAAGGGAGCAATATGGGGTTTTGAAAGAGTTGATTAGTTGAAGGGTTGAATAGTTGAGTTGTTGAGTATAGGGTTTTGAAGGGGTTTAAGGTTTAAAGTGGAGGGCTGTAGCTTTGGAAAGCTCCGCTTTTAAGCAGGGCTGGAGGCTATAGGGTATGGGTTTTAGAAGGAGTTGCCTTTCTTATTCACCAAAACGGGAGGGGGGGCAGCTTTCCGTCAACTGTCATCCGTCAACTGTCAACAACGCCCAACCATCAACGATCAACGGCCAACACCCCGCTTCCCAACCGTTAACATTCCTTTTACCCGGCTTTGAGTATCTTTAAATCATGGAACCTTACCAGCCCATCAGCCGCGATGTATATGAGGTTTTAGAAGAAATGTATCTTTTAAAACAAGCTTTCAACCTGACCTTTCAGCAGGACTTTTTGAAACGCACCATCATCGACGCCACCATCCTGGACCTGTACACCGAGGACGGGGCCGAGTACCTGATCCTGGAAGGCGGGGTGCGCCTGCGGCTGGACCAGGTGGT
Organism: Bacteroidota bacterium; assembly: GCA_023391895.1. Taxonomy (GTDB): domain Bacteria; phylum Bacteroidota; class Bacteroidia; order Chitinophagales; family Chitinophagaceae; genus Flavisolibacter. The sequence continues at coordinate 10,555 of JAEWAC010000132.1, read as the reverse complement.
GGCCATCAACGGCAAGCCGGTACAGTACTGGGTATAAGGCCGTTAAACGTTAAAAAGAGGCATACAAGTGAAAATCTGTTCATTTTTTTCATTTTTCCTTTTTCATTTTCTCTTTTCTCCTTACCTTTGCACTCCAAAATTTCCAAAGTCATGGCACGAGTATGTCTGGTTACGGGTAAAAAGCCGATCGGTGGTAATAAAGTGTCTCACTCTAATATCAAGACGAAGCGTCGTTTTTTGCCTAATTTGCAAACCAAGAAATTCTTTTTAGCAGAAGAAAACAAGTGGATCACCTTAAAGTTGTCTGCTGACGGAATCCGTACAATCAACAAAAGAGGTTTATATAACGTTGTAAAAGAGCTGAGAGCTCAGGGTCAACACATTTAAAATAATTAACAATGGCAAAGAAAGGAAACCGTGTACAGGTAATTCTGGAATGCACCGAGCAAAAAACTACGAATGTGCCTGGTACCAGCCGTTACATTACCGAAAAAAATAAAAAGAACAACCCGGAGCGTCTGGAGTTGAAGAAGTTCAACCCCAACCTTAAAAAGGTTACGGTTCATAAAGAAATTAAGTAAACAGGTTGACCATGTTGACAGGTGGACAAGTGCCTGCGCAACCAATCACCTTATTCAACAATTCAACTGATCAACTAAATCATCATGGCAAAAGCAGCAAAAACCGCGATCAAGTCCAAAGACGCCAGAGCCGCCGCCGAGGCTAAAAACTGGAGCAAAGTTATTAAAGCTGTACGGAGCCCAAAAACGGGTGCTTATACCTTTAAGGAAGCTATCGTGCACAAAGACAAAGTGAAGGATTTCTTAGCTCAAAAATAATTAAGCGGGTTAGTAAATTTTCTAGGGCTGTCTCATTTCCATGGGATGGCTTTTTTGTTTTGGGGGAAGGGAAGAGGACGTGAGAGGTGAAACGTTAGATGTGAGATTCGAAAGACCGAGGGCGTTAGCCTGTCTCATGTTTGTCGCCTCACGTTTCACGCCTCAGGTCCCTTTCTCTTGCGCAAATAGTATCTTGCAACTTCTTTAAAAGGCCATATTAGTTATTTTTGAAATAGCTTGTGGGTCAAAAACAATTCATTATGGGATTTTTTGATAAACTGTTTGGTAAAAAAGAAAAACAAAGCCTGGATGAAGGTCTGCAGAAAACAAAGGAAAACTTCTTTTCCAAGGTCACCAAGGCCATTGCCGGCAAAAGCACCGTAGACGAAGAAGTGCTGGACGACCTGGAAGAAGCCCTGGTAACCGCCGACGTGGGTATTGATACCACGGTGCAGATCATTGACCGCATTGAGCAGCGGGTGGCCCGCGACAAATACGTCAGCACCAGCGATTTGAACAAGATACTGCAGCAGGAAATTGAAGCCACCCTGGTAGATGCTCCCTCCGCCAACTCCTATGCCTTTGATTCCGAACTTCCTTCAAAACCCTATATTATACTGGTCGTGGGCGTAAACGGCGTGGGCAAAACCACCACCATTGGCAAGCTGGCCTATAATTTTAAAAAAGCTGGTAAATCTGTTTTACTCGGCGCGGCCGATACCTTTAGGGCCGCCGCGGTAGACCAGCTGACCATCTGGAGCGACCGTACCCAGGTGCCAATTGTAAAACAGCCTATGGGCTCTGATCCGGCTGCCGTGGCTTTTGATACGGTTCAAAGTGCTGTAGCCCGCGGGTCGGATGTAGTGCTGATAGACACGGCCGGCCGCCTGCACAACAAAGCCCACCTGATGGAGGAACTGAGCAAGATCAAACGTAGCATTCAAAAAGTCATACCCGGTGCGCCGCACGAGGTGCTGCTGGTACTGGATGGCTCCACCGGCCAGAATGCGCTGGAGCAGGCCAAGCATTTTACCGCCGCAACCGATGTTACCGCCCTGGCCATAACCAAACTGGACGGCACGGCCAAAGGCGGCGTGGTACTGGCTATTGCCAACCAGTTTAAAATACCAGTGAAGTTCATCGGCGTGGGCGAAAAAATGGAAGACCTGCTGGTGTTTGACAAACACGAGTTTGTAGACAGCCTCTTTAACCTGGAGCGGGCCGATTAATCTATTACCACCGCTTTTTTGGGTTGGGAAACTTCAGTCGGCTTTTTAATGAAAAAGAAAAATATGGCTAAACCTGCTATGGCAGCAAGAGACGAGCCAACGAGTACCGATACCTTGGCAAATTGTATCACATCGTAATCGGTAAAGGCCAGGTTGGAAATAAAGATGGACATGGTAAAGCCAATACCCGCCAGGGTGCCGGCACCGGCCATGTGTTTCCAGTTCACGCTTTGCGGTAAAGCGGCTATTTTGGATTTTACCAGCAGCCAGCAAAAAAGTAAAATGCCGAGCGGCTTACCGATCAGTAATCCTAAAATAATACCCAGCTCATTACGGCTGGTGAGGTGTTTGTACCAGCCTTCGGCCAGCACAATACCGGTATTGGCCAACGCAAAGATGGGCAGGATAAAAAAGGCTACCGGCTTGTGCAAAAAGTGCTGTAAATGATAGGATGGGTTCGAATCGTCATCTTTGGTAAAAGGTATGGCAAAGGCCAGCAGCACCCCGGTGATGGTAGCATGCACGCCCGACTTCAGCATACAATACCACATGATCACGCCCGGCACCAGGTAAAATACCAGCTTGTGTACCCGTAGGCGGTTTAGTGCTAGCAGCAAAGCAAAGATACCCGCCGCACCGCCCAGGTACGCCCAGGAGATACCGGTGTTGTAAAAAATGGCAATCACCAGGATGGCGCCCAGGTCATCAATAATAGCCAGCGCTGTTAAAAATATTTTTAGTGAGTAAGGCACCCGGTTGCCGGCCAGCGACAACATGCCCAGCGCAAAGGCAATGTCGGTAGCCATGGGAATGCCAAATCCGGCTTGGGTAGGCGTACCGCCATTGAATAAAAAGTGAATGCCGGCCGGCACGAGCATTCCACCCACCGCCGCCATAATGGGTAAAATGGCATTGCGGATCTTCGACAGTTCACCCACATAAATTTCACGTTCTATTTCCAGGCCCACCAGCAAAAAAAAGATCGCCATTAACCCGTCGTTGATCCAGTGCTCCACCGAATAATTCAGTGCTACACCCGCAAAAGAAAGATCGGCATAGGAGTGCCAGAAGTGGAGATAGCTTTCACCCATAACACTGTTGGCAATGATTAAAGAAAGAATGGTGCAGCCCAAAAGAATAAGGCCACCTGATTTTTCGCTATTGGTAAACTCCTGGAACAGGTTTCTGAAACGCATAGGAGGGTTGGTTGTCTGGTTGAGGTTATAAAAGACAAACTTATTTAGAAATTCCTAAACAGGATGCGCCAACAATTGTTCCTACCTTTGCCCACCTGCAAAAACATGAAAGCAAAAACACTCAAAAAAGACAAGGTTAATATCATCACCCTGGGCTGTAGCAAAAACATGGTGGACAGTGAGGTACTGAGCGGACAGCTTCAGGCCAATGATATTAGTGTGGTGCACGAAAGCACTAAAAAAGACCACAATATTGTAATCGTTAATACCTGCGGATTTATTGATAAGGCCAAGGAAGAAAGCGTTAATACCATACTGCAGCAGGTAGAGCTCAAACAAAAAGGCAAGCTGGACAAAGTATATGTAACCGGCTGCCTCAGCCAGCGCTACCGCGACGACCTGGAGCAAAGCATTCCCGAAGTGGACGCCTGGTTTGGCACCATGGAAATGCCGCTGATCTTAAAACGCCTGGAAGCCGATTACAAAAGCGAACTCTTAGGCGAACGCCTGCTGGCTACGCCGCAGCACTATGCGTATTTGAAGATAGCCGAAGGCTGTAACCGCACCTGCGCCTTTTGTGCCATTCCGCTGATGCGGGGTGCCCACACCAGCCGCAGCATGGAAGACCTGGTAAAAGAAGCCGAGAACCTGGCCAAACGGGGTGTAAAAGAAATTATGCTGATTGCGCAGGAGCTGACCTATTACGGGCTGGACCTTTATAAAAAGCGCATGCTGGCCGATTTATTAAAACGCCTGAGCGATGTGCCCGGCATTGAGTGGATCCGCCTGCACTATGCGTACCCGCACAAGTTTCCCATGGATATTTTAGACGTGATGCGGGAGCGCGACAACATTTGCAATTATTTGGACATGCCGCTGCAGCACGCCGCCGACAACATGCTGAAAGCCATGCGCCGCCAGATTACCCGCGCCGAAATGGAAGACCTCATCCAAAACATCCGCGCCACAGTGCCTGGCATTTGCCTGCGTACAACATTGATCACCGGCTTTCCCGGCGAAACACTGGATGACGTGGAAGAACTCAAAGGCTTTTTGGAAAGACAGCGCTTTGACCGCGTAGGCATCTTTACCTACTCGCACGAAGAAGATACGCCGGCCTATGGCCTGGCAGATAATGTGCCGGCCGAAGAAAAGCAACGCCGGGCTGAAGATATTATGGCGGTGCAGCAGGAGATCAGCTACGAAAAAAACCAGGAAAAAGTAGGGCAAACCTTCAAGGTATTGATCGATAAAAAAGAAGCCGGCCGCTACCTGGGCCGCACCGAGTTTGACAGCGTGGAAGTGGATAATGAAGTGGTGATCAGCAGCGATAAAAAACTGCCCATCGGCGAATTTGTAAACGTAAAAATTACCCGCGCCTACGATTACGACCTGGAAGGAGTAGTTGTGAGTTAAGTTGTAAGTAATAAGTTTTAAGTAAAAGACCAGCCTTTCTACTCAAGGGGCTGGTCTTTTTATTTCTCTAAAGTTTTAACGTAGAAAGGCTTCCATCTGTACATGAATTTGAAATCCATCACAACCCTTAATTATAAAAGCAAAATAGCAATTCTTCTGCTGAAAGTATATTCTTCTATCTGTATAGTTGAAAGCCTGTGTTGTGCTTTCTCAAGAAGAAGATTTTGAATATAGACTTATTTCAGGTGAACTAACTTTACAATAAGGAATGCAATAACTAATATCAAGCTAATCAATAACAGGAGGTTACATACATCTTTTACACCTTTGTATCTTTCATCACCATTTTCTTTAAATGGCAGGATAAAATTCATTGAAATGTAGTTTGCTGGCCCTGAGTTGATTTCTCCTTTTTGCTTGTATTCTAAATAAAAATGAATCGACACTTTGGCTATCAACAATATGACTGCTATTGAGATTAAGATTGTAGCAAATTGTTCCAAGTTTTATATATTAAAAGTTAATAGGAGAATTCGATAATTCCATTCTGCATTTAGAGATCGTCACTGATTACATATAACCTATAACTTACTACTTATTACTTTTACTGCACCGGCATTTGCGAAGGATCAAAAGCGCCTTTGCGTAGGTTAATGCCATACTCCAGGTACGCTTTTAGGCAGGCCAGGAAGTTGGCCCATCCTTCGGTATTACGCATCAGCCAGCCAATGCCTGCTTCATTATTGGCTTTGCTGCCTTCGGTGATGGTGACAAAGGTGGCTTCATCTTTGGGCTGCAACCTGATTTCCACTTTGGTTTCCGTACCATCCATATCATCCCAGAAAAAAGATAGCAAGTGATGGGGTTCAACCTGGTGCACCCGCACCGGAAACTGGCCTTCAAACTCCGGGAACTGCCATTGCACTGTTTTGCCTGCTTCCATGCGGCCGGTACTGTGCGAAATAAAATAGTGCGACATATGTACCGGGTCAGCAATGGCTTCAAATACCTGCTGCACCGGCTTTGCCACTTTAAGGGCTGCTTTAATGGTTAATGTTTCGGGTTGGTTCATACATCGGTTTAAGGTTTAAAGTTAACCGCTTTGCGACTGCTAATACTATGGGTTTTTGAAAGAAAGGGCAAAAGCCGTGGCGCCGTTGAAAAAGTTAATAATAAGGCTTTCAAAAACCCATATCAACTGCAATTACAAATGGCGGCACAATCCATCGTACTTTTACCCCATGCAGCAACACAACTTTTCTATTGACAACCTACTGACCAACTTACGGATTGAGGAACTGAACGAGATGCAAAAGGCCACCCTGGAAGCAGCCAAAAAGCACAACAACCTGGTGCTGCTGTCGGCAACCGGTTCGGGCAAAACACTGGCTTTTTTATTGCCCCTGCTGCAGCGGCTGGATGGTCAAAATAAAAATACCCAGGCTTTGGTGATTGTGCCCTCCCGCGAACTGGCCTTGCAGATTGAAACTGTTTTTAAAACCATGGGCACCGGCTTTAAAGTAACCTGTTGTTATGGCGGGCATAAAAGAGAAATAGAAGAAAACAACCTGGTGCAGGCGCCGGCGCTGATCATTGGGACACCCGGTCGGCTGGCCGATCATATCCGCCGGGGCAATATTACTGTTCAATCTATTACAACCCTGGTGCTGGATGAATTTGACAAGTCTCTGGAGCAGGGCTTTGAAGAAGAAATGGCTTTTGTTATTGGCAGCCTGCCGGCGCTTCAAAAAAGAATACTGACATCGGCTACTGAAGCGGTAGAACTGCCCGCTTTTATCGGTGCCGAAAATCCTTACCGGCTCAACTTCTTACCCGAAGGGCAGGCGGTGAAAACTGCCTTAACCATTCAAACGGTTTTGTCGCCGGACAAGGATAAAATAGAAACCCTTTTTAACCTTATTTGCCAGGTGGGCAACCGTGCCACCATTGTATTTTGTAACCACCGCGAGGCCGTAGAACGTACCAGCCAGCTGCTGGCCGAAAAGGGTATTACCAATACCTTTTACCATGGTGCCATGGAGCAGCAGGAGCGGGAAGTGGCACTGGCCAAGTTCCGCAACGGCAGCGTCAATGTACTTGTGACCACCGACCTGGCTTCCCGCGGGCTGGACATTGCCCACATTCGTTATATTATTCATTATCACCTGCCTCCCACCGAAGCCGCATTTACCCACCGCAATGGCCGCACCGCCCGTATGGATGCCAGCGGCACCGCTATTCTTCTATTGGGTCCCGAAGAAAAGCTGCCGGATTATATTACTTCAGAAGTTGAAACCTTGGAAGTGACTACTGGCCATCCGCTGCCGGAAAAACCCAAATGGACCACCTTGTTTATTGGCGCCGGCAAAAAAGACAAAGTAAACAAAGTAGATATTGTGGGCTTTTTGTCTAAAAAAGGCGAATTGAAAAAAGAAGATATCGGGCTGATTGAGGTTAAAGACTTTTTTTCTTTTGTAGCGGTACGCAAGGCGAAAGCCAGCCATACGCTGCACCTGGTAAATGGGGAGAAGATCAAAAACAAAAAAGTAAAAATAGCGGTAGCGAAGTAAGCGGGCGGTGGGCTCTTGGGATTGCAGTTGGATGAGGTTCTTAAAAGAAGGCCAGGCCGGCCAACCAAACTTATCAAATTGTCATATGGACTTTTGAAAGAGTTGATGGCAACGGCAACAGTAAGCTGACAGATTCAACTATCAACTGGTTGGCAGAGGCGCTTAATAATTTGCCGGTAAACATAGCACTTGACTCCAAAGAAATTGGCTTTTCTTGCACAGCCGTATTTTGGCCTTACCTTCTTTTGTGGTTTGCCTCATGGGTTTTTGAAAAGCGCTTCTTTCAAGGAAAGGCAACTTCTTTAAAACCCCATAGGAGAGTTTTGTTAAAACAGGTTAGCGCCGTGGTAACCAATGGTGGTAAACAAAATGCAACGGGTCACCACGCCAATGCAACACCAGGTCAGCAGTTTTTTGAGCGAAGCATTAAAACCTAAACCTACTGCAATACTGGCCGGGGCGCCCACGGTAAGCGTTCCCAGAAACCCTAATCCAATAATGCCATATTTGTTCCAGATGCGGTACACCAGGCCGGTTTGGGGTTTTGGGGCTTTGGGTTTTTTGTAGCGGGCAATAAAGGACCTGATTTTATCGCCCAAAAAGGCCGCCACAAAAACACCGGCCAGGCCACCGGAAACAGAGGCAAAAAATATGGTAAACGGCGACAAGCCAAACGCAAAACCAGCCGGAATGGCGGCATAAATTTCAAAACTGGCCAGGGCGGCAACGGTCAAAAATTTGAAAAACATGGTTGAAAAAAGTAACGCAAAAATAGGTTGCGCCGGTAAAACTAATCCACAGAGATCGTACACTTTGTTAAATAATGGGAACTGATAACAATGAAGGGTGAAAGCCGGTGACAACCAGCCTATAAATAAAGCTTTTTAGAAATCTGGAAGGCAAAACCTGCAGCCCTTCAGCCGGCCGCTTTTCCTGGTGCATTTTAAAAACCGCATCATTAATAAATCCCAACAGCCTGTGCAGTTGGTGAGGATGTTGGTAAGCAGGGTGTATAATAGTTGAAGACGCAAGGACCACTGTAGAAGCTGTAAGGCGCAACAAGCAATAGCTAATATGATATTGGTATGGCTAAAAGTTCAAACCCTGCTCCTTATTTTCAGATATATTAACATCTGTGTTAATGCCTGAAGGTGCTTTTCCTGTAGTTTAGTTTGCAAATTTCAACAGCTTATGAAGTAAGTTTTACCGGTACTACTTTTATTCTGTTTGCCTGCTTTTTCACAAACGGCAACAAATATGCAGGAAAGCCTGGCGGTCATCACCGTAGTCATTGACCCAAAAACTTACGGCTATGTCAATGGCATACGCCTGGACAGCCTTGACGCCAACTACGGTGAATTTAGCAGATACCGTGGTGAAGGACTCTACTTTGACTATGGACAGATAAGGGGCAAAAGAAAAGAAATGGTGATCACCGATAAAAAAGGAAAACCGCTTGTTTTTATCCCCTATACCACCGCTACTTTTCTAAACTTTTTTTACTTTAATGGTTGGCAACTAGACAATGCCCAAAGCGTTAGCGACGGAAGTGTTAGCTCATTAATCATGAAGAAGAAACAGTAATTTCAATCAGATGTGCGCTTAACGGTACATGTTAACAAGCATGGTTAAACTACGACCTTCCAGTTTGAAAACATCCATCAGCGGCAAACCAGATATGAAGTTGAAGTAACTTGGAAAACAAGTCACCAATAATTTAACCGATAAACGAAGAATGCCTTCTGCAACCACTTGCCAAGATAACGGTTGCAAAAGGCATTTATTCCGGCCCGTTAAAAAGGATTGTCGGTGCCTTCGGGTTCCAGTTTTTCGTCCGGATCTATGAATCCCTTCAGTTCGGTCAGGTTTGGATCGGTTTGTTGCTGCCGGGTCTCTTCAGGCGATCTTTCATTTTCCAGTTGATTATCGTTGTTTTTCTCTTTGGGGTCTGTGATAAATTTCATGATTAATATTTTTGGGTACTGATAAAACAGCATAATTTATGCCGCCCTGCCTCCGGCATAAAAACCGGTGGCGGAGCAATAACAACAACATCCCATTGAAATAAATCAGCTAAACAGGCGTTTTATGGATTCGTGGTGTTTTTACTTTTAAAAATTCTCCCTGGGAGATGTACTGAAAGCTATGAGAATAAATTGGTGTATCCTGGCCCTGTTTTTTATGCCTGCCACGCTGCAGGCGCAGTTTTTACAACCAGTGCTGCCCGCGGCTGAAACCAGCTTTTTACCGGAGTCGGCCGGTGGCTACGGTCTTCCTGCCCGCAGAAAACTGCTGCAGCGCAACCATGGCATTATTGTAGGATTGCAACGGGGGCAGTCTACCGCCATTGAACTGGGCGGTGAAGCACACTGGCGCAAAATAAGTCTTAAAAACCCCCATATCATAGGCGCCACCGCCAATATGGAATACAACTTTGCCGACCACATGATTGGTTATAAAGCCGGCATGTGGATGAAGCGGGGTCGCATCAACTTCACCTATGGCGCCAACGTGGCTTATTACACCGATTTCAACGGACGTCACATTTATGGTATCGGGCCTTCGGTGGGTTTCAGGCTGCTGGGGCTGCACCTGGTCAACGGCTACAACTTCCTGGCCGGCGATCTGGATACCGAAAAAGGACAGACCCAGGTAAATAAGCTATACCTGTCGCTGCGGTATTACTTCCCGGTGCAAAACAAGTTTACCTGGGATAACAAAGTCCGTAAGCAACGGCTGAAGGAAAAGGAAAAGAAAAAGAAGCAAAAGGCCAAAGAGAAAAAGAAACAAGAACAAGCCAAAGAGAAGGAAAAAGCCAATTCCAAAAACAGCAGTGAAGAAAAAAAGCCGCTTTTTGGTATCAAAGGATTGCAGCTGTAAATGTATTGAAGCCTTCCAACTTGCAAAGCTTCGCTCAGCAGGTATTATAAATAAATGATCGGTTTCTTTCTTTTGAAAAAGCCATATAAGTACAGCACTCCCATTAAAAATAAAAACGTGAAGGAGCATCCTTAACTATCAGGGTTGCAAAAAATGTAGGTTCCAGTTGCCGTTACTTTTTACAAAAAGCTTTCTTTCATGGAAACGGGTGTTTTTAAATTCCAAAAACTCTATCCGTACAGGGTCAATGGAGTAGCCGCCCCAGTCAGCGGGTCTGGGTATTTGCTGGCCGGTCAACGCTTTTTCTTTTACCTGAAAAGCCTGGTGCAACTGGTGCACATCCTCCAGCCATTGGCCCTGCTTGCTCACCCAAGAAACAATACAGGCTTCCCGGTTTCTTTCCCCGAAGTAGGTATCGGCCGCGG
>JAEWAC010000170.1 GCA_023391895.1 Bacteroidota bacterium | reverse complement strand
CCCACGCACAGCAACCCTCATTCCTGAGTGTATCCTGCACTATGATCTGTAGATTATTTAAACCTTTTCTACAGGTATGGGGTTTTCAAGAAGTTCAAATCATTTTGCGTGCTATGCTGAAACACTAAAGGTGCTGTATCCCGCTATGCTGTTCTCAAAGCAATACGTCTTTGAAGTTAATGCGGGATAAGGCGCTGAATCTGTCTGACTGTCCTGCTTTTTGACTTTGCCTTTTAACTTTTGCCTTCTTTCAAAAGCTCATTTGGCAAAGCAAACATCTTCTTTTCTTCTTAATCTCTTAATCCCCCAAATCGTGGTTCAGACAACTGTGTCCCTGTGCCTCCGTGGTTTAAATAATCATCATACAAAACTAACTTCTTCAAATCCTTATATGCCCTATTAATGATATAAAACCTGATATTCAGCAAGTGTCTTCAAAACCTATAACTTACCACCTTCAACTTACAACTCTTTCCAAACCTGAAGCATTGACTATTGACCATTCCCTATTCACCCTTCTTGGCAGCACCGTTTTAACGCTTACTTTTGTTTGATCTAAACGATGCTTGCATGAGTTCCATTAACAGAACCGTTTTAACCCTGGATGAATTTACCATCCAGTCGCTGCGGCAGTTTCCACATGCCACCGGCGAACTCAGTACCTTATTGCGCGATATTGGCCTGGCGGCCAAGCGGGTAAACGTGGAAGTAAACAAAGCCGGCCTGGTAGATATTTTGGGCGATGCCGGCAACATTAATGTGCAGGGTGAGGAAGTAAAAAAGCTGGACGTCTTTGCTAACAACCAGTTTATGGGCGTGTTGCAGCGAGGCGTAAGCTGTGCCGGTATTGCCAGCGAAGAGCTGGATGATTTTGTGGCCTTTGATGACGAGGTAAGCCGCCAGTCTAAATATGTATGCCTGTTTGATCCGCTGGACGGCAGTGGTAATATTGATGTGAATGTATCCATTGGTACCATTTTCAGTATTTACCGCCGCCTGTCCGAAAGAGGTACACCGGTTACGAAGGAAGATTTTTTACAGCCGGGGCGCCAGCAGGTAGCAGCCGGTTACGTGGTGTATGGTTCGTCTACCATGCTGGTATACGCTACCAAACGCGGTGTTAACGGATTTACTTTGGATCCGTCCATTGGCGAATTTTGTCTGAGCCATCCTAACATCAAGTGCCCGGAGGTGGGGCGGATCTATTCCGTCAACCATGGAAACTTTTTTCAGTATAGTGATGGGGTTAGAAAATATATTCATAATTGTCAAAACAAGTGCAGGGATGCAGGGGCTCCCTACACGCAGCGATATATAGGTAGCATGGTGGCCGATGTGCACCGCAACCTCATCAAGGGTGGTATTTTTATGTACCCCGGCACGATGGATAAACCCAAAGGCAAATTGCGCTTGCTGTACGAATGCAATCCCTTTGCGTTTATTGTAGAAGTGGCTGGCGGCAAGTCGTCCGACGGTACGCAATCGGTTTTGGACGTAGTGCCGACAGAGCTGCACCAGCGTTCGCCCTTTTTTGTGGGCAGCAAAACCATGATGGAAGAGCTGGAAGGCTGCCTGGCGTCGCAACTAACAAAAGAAGATGCATGAGTAAAGTAATGATTTCGGTTAGCAACCTGGTAAAACACTATGGTAATTTTCAGGCGGTAAAAGGTATTTGCTTCGAGGTGATGGAAGGAGAGATTTTTGGTTTGCTGGGACCTAACGGGGCGGGTAAATCCACTACTTTGGAAATTATTGAAACCCTGCGGGAGAAGACCAGCGGAAAGATTGTAGTAGATGGCCTGGACCTGGATGCAAGGCCGAACGACATTAAAAAAGTCATTGGGGTGCAACTGCAAACCAGTGGCTTTTATCCAAACTTAAACCTGCTGGAACTCATTGACCTGTTCAGCGGCTTGTACAACAAAAAAGTAGATCCCTGGGAGCTGCTGGACAGTGTAAACCTGCGGGATAAAGCCAGGGCCAAAGTCAAACAGCTGAGCGGCGGCCAGAAGCAGCGGTTTTCCATTGCCACCACCCTCATCAATGATCCCAAAATCATTTTTCTGGATGAGCCTACTACGGGTTTGGACCCGCAGGCCCGCCGCAACCTGTGGGACCTGGTGCGCCACATCCGCCAAAGGGGTACCACCGTTATCCTAACCACCCATTATATGGATGAAGCCGAGTTTTTGTGCGACCGGGTAGCTATTATGGATGCGGGAAAGATCGTAGCCATGGCATCACCCGACCAGTTGATTGATGACCTGGTGGCCACGGGTTTTGAACGACCTAAAGAAATGAAAAGAGCCAACCTGGAAGATGTGTTTATAGCCCTTACCGGGCACTCGTTGAAAGAAGAAAAAATTGTAAAATAATTGATTATGTCACTGCAGGAAAAATTACAGCAACATCGTATGGCCAAATTAAAAGAAGAAAAAGACAAGGGCGCCGCTTTTATGCAAAACAACCGCACAGCCGAAGGCGTGCAAACACTGGAAAGCGGCATCCAATACCAAATATTGCAAACCGGCTCCGGCGAAAAGCCACAATTACAGGATACCATCCGGGCTCACTATGCCGGCCGGCTGCTCGATGGGACCGAGTTTGACAATTCTTATAAAAGAGGAAAGCCCTTTGCTGCCAAAATTACGGCTTTGATCCAGGGCTGGCAGCAGGTGTTGCCCATGATGCCGGTGGGCAGCAAATGGCGTTTATGGATTCCTTCCGACCTGGGATATGGTGATGGCGGTGTAGGACAAGCAGGCATACCCGGCGGTGCGGTGCTGGAGTTTGATATTGAGCTTTTGGAAATATTAAAATAAGACACATGGTCGCAGACGATTCGCGGTATCCCATCGGGGCCTACGAACCTAAACCTTTTTCCGAAGCGCAAAAAGAAGAATGGCTGGCGGATATCCGGTTTCTGCCGCAACTGCTGGAGCAGGCCATACTAAACCTGGACGAGCAGCAACTGCAAACGCCCTACCGGGCAGGCGGCTGGACGGTACACCAGCTGGTGCATCACGTGGCAGACAGCCACATCAATGCCTATTGCCGTTTTAAACTGGGCTTTACGGAAAACAATGCCGCCATACGGCCTTATGAAGAAAAATTATGGGCCGAAACGGCAGACGTGCAATATTTGCCGGTGAATATTTCCCTGACGCTGTTGTTTGCGCTGCACCATCGCTGGCATACGTTTTTGAAACATTTTACGGATGAGGACTGGCAAAAAACCGTTTTTCACCCCGAGCATCAAAAGCAGTTCACGCTCTGGCACTTATTAGGCATGTATGCCTGGCATGGTCGCCACCATACGGCCCACATTACCGCCCTGCGCGAACAAAACAATTGGTAAATTATTTGGATCATTATTGATATGGAATGGAAAGTACTGGAGTCAGAATACCTGTTTAATCATAAACCCTGGCTCACCATCAGAAAAGAAAAGTGTGAGCTGCCCAACGGCAAGATCATGCCGGCTTATTATATTTTAGAATATCCTACCTGGGCATCGGTTTTTGCGCTGACCAAAGACAACAAGGCGGTATTTGTAAAGCAATACCGGCATGGCCTGGGCGTAGTGAGCATAGAAACACCCGGTGGTGTGGTAGACCCCGGCGAAACACCAGAGCAGGCCATCAAAAGAGAGCTGATTGAAGAAACCGGTTACGAGTTTGAATCACTGGAATATTTGGGAAAGATCAGTGCCAACCCGGCTACCACCAATAATTACATGCACATGTATGTAGCCAAAGGCGGTGAAAAAGTGGCCGAACAAAGCCTGGATGAAACCGAAGACGTGGAAGTGGTGCTGTACACGCTGGAGGAAGTAAAGCAGCTGCTCCGCAACAACCAGATCGTACAGAGCCTGCACGTGAGCACTATGTTTTATGCGCTCAATCACCTGGGCGAAATGCAATACTAAAGGTGGTGCTCCACCTCGGCCACTAAAAAAATTGAACCGCAAACCACAATCATATCTTCGGGTGCGGCTTGTTGAAGCGCCTCCTGCAGGGCCTGGTTGACTTCCTGGTACACCTGGCCCTGCAAGTGAAAGACCGCGGCTTTTGCCTGCAGGGCCGTTGCTTCCAAAGCACGCGGAATATGCGCCTGCGTAAAATAATAATGAGCCTGGGTGGGCAGCAAGGCCAGTACCTTTTCCACTTCCTTGTCTTTTACCATACCTAAAATAATGTGCAATTGCTGGTAGTGTAAGGCAGCCAGGTGTGCCAGCATTTGCCGCATGCCGTCTTCGTTGTGGGCGACTTCCAGAACCACAGCAGGGGCCTGGTGTACCACTTCCCAGCGGCCGCTTAAGCCAGTTATTTTTTTGGTTTGCTGAAAGGCCGTTTGCACCTGTTGTTCCGAAATGGAAAAATGCTTTTGTTTTAAAACCTCAATCGACTGCAATACCGTAAGGATGTTTTTGGTCTGGTAAATGCCCGGCAGGTCCAATTGGTAGGTTTTAGTCTGGTCTTGTTCTTTATCTTGTACCTGAAGCACCAACCGGTCGGCTGCCAGTTGGTAATCCATGAGTTGGAAGCGGTCTTCGGCAAAAAGGAGAGGGGCTTCCTTTTGCTGAGCCACCTGCCGGAAAATGGGCTCCGTAGCGGGCTGTTTTTCACCCACAACAACGGGAGTGTTTGGTTTGATGATACCTGCTTTTTCCCCGGCAATGGCTTCCAGGGTATTGCCCAGCAGGTTCATATGATCCCAGCCGATGTTGGTGATCACCGACAACACCGGTTGTACAATATTGGTGCTGTCCAGCCGGCCACCCAGGCCCACCTCCACCACTGCCACCTCTACCTGTTGCTGCGCAAAATATTCAAAGGCCATGGCAACGGTAATTTCAAAAAAAGAAGGCTGTATGGATTCTATAAAAGCTTTGTGGTTTTCAATAAAATCTACTACAAACGCTTCGTTCGCCATCTGGCCATCAACGCGGATGCGTTCCCTGAAATCCTTTAGGTGCGGCGATGTATACAAACCCGTTTTGTAACCGGCTGTTTGCAAAGTGGCGGCCAGCATATGGCTGACCGAACCTTTTCCATTGGTGCCGCCTACATGAATGGATTGAAAACGTTGTTGGGGGTGGCCCAGATGGGCACAAAGCGCCTGAATGTTGGTGAGGTCTTTTTTAAACGCAGCACTGCCCATGCGGCTAAACATGGGCAGTGTGTTGTATAAGTAATCTAAGGTTTCAGCGTAGTTCATCTGCAGCAAAAATATTGCTGTTCTTTCATTCGCTAGCTTCTTACTTTAAAATTAAAGATCACCGTGCCTTTGGCCGGACCATCGCCGGTACCAATGTTTTTTAATTCAAAGGCGCGGCGGCGGGCAATGTCAATCAGGTTGCGGTTGTTGGAAGTAGAGCCCTTGGGCTGGTACGAAGCGGAAATTACCTTGCCATTGGCATCGGTGGTAATATCCATAGCTATTTTGGCATTTTCATTAAAGTCGTCTTCAAAGCTTTGGGAGGGAATGTTGAGCACTTTTACGCCAAAGTTGCGCGGCGTGCCGCTATAGTCCCTGCCGGTAGGGCTGCCACCGGGTCGGCCCTGGTCGCCGGTACCACCTGCAACACCTTCGTTACCGCCGGGCTGGTAGGTATCTGCACCATTACCACCATTGCCGGTGCCACCTACGGTACGGCCCAAAACAGCTTTAGGTTTAGGCGGTGCCGGTGCGGCGGCAACGGGTTCTGCTGTAGTAGGGGTTGTTTTTACCACTTTGTTTTCCTGGTTGATACGAGTAGCATTGGGCTTGGGATTAACCGGTTTGGTAATTACCGGGGCCTCGGAGGGCCGGTCGTCTTCTTCCACATCCCTGGCATCATCCACAGCGTTATGCACTGGCGTGGTTTGAGGCGGCGTGTACGCTACCTGCTGGGCAGGTGCCGGGTCGCCGGGCAGCTGCGGCTGGTCCGTACCAAAACCTTCATCACCGCTACCCAGGTTAATTTCAATGACCTGTTCGGCCACCGGGGGAGGCGCCGTGGGTAAGGACCACTTTATCATGATCGCCAGTAAAAGCAATAAAGCCGCAACACCTGCCGTAATAGCAGAGGCTTTCACTTTCTTTTGTCTTTCAAACAGATCGGTCATGTAAATTGTATTGCTCATGCAAATGCAAATGTAGAAGTAAGACTATAAAACGAGGGAAAAGATAAAAAAATTGCCTGTTTTGGCGGCTGATTTCCGCTTCTTTTAACATTTAAGTCAGGCGTTTATACAAAAAATAAGGGATTACCGGTAGCAGTTTGGCAATGAGCCACCAGCGTTTGGTGATATATACTTTTCGTTTTTTTCGACGCAAGGCGTTTACAATCTGGCGGGCGGCTTTGGCCGGCGGTGCCACCCAAAATCGCTTGTTGCCTTTGGAGGGCTTGGTGGCCAGAAAACCCGGTTTTACATCGGTCACCACAATGGGTTTTTGCAGGCGGTGGGCCTTCAGGTTCAGGCTTTCGGCGTAAAGGCTCATATAGGCCTTGCTGGCACTGTAGGCGGGAGCCCAACTGTTGCCCCGCAGAGCGGCTATGGAAGAGATCACCGCGATCTGGCCGTATCCCTGCCGCACTAAATAATTAAAAGCATAGCTCACGATCTCCACAAAGCCATTCACATTGGTTAAGGTGGTGGTGTTTTCAATATTCCAGTCCAGCTGTTCCGATACATCGCCTACGCCGGCATTGTAAATCAGCAGGTCCAGTCTGCCTAATGCAGCAATCATTGCAGACAGGTGTTGTTGGTTGCCGGGTTGGGTTACATCAAAGCAGCGGGTAAATACCTGTTGGGGATAGCGGTTCTTGATTTCCTCCAGCAGGTGTTGTCTTCTCCCGGTTATACCTACCCGGCAGCCTTGTGCCAGGTAGAGCAATGCCATTTCTTTTCCCAGGCCGGAAGTAGCGCCAATGATGATAATTTTTGGTGGCATGGCAACCTTTTTAAAAATGGTAACGTAAATATATACAAGACAGCAAAGCGGCGCCAGTGCATTGCTTTAATCAACAATTTTAAAAAATTATCATATGACCAGGAAAACATCATGGATGGTTCCGCTGTTTCTGGGACTCTTAGCTATGACCATTGTTATGGCCGCCTGCAACAAGGATGACAATAATAATGAACCGACAAAGGTAACCTACCAGTTAAGCGGCAATGCCACGGGTGCCAAGGAAATTCCTCCGGTAACCACGGATGCCACCGCAACTCTTTCCGGTACGTATAACAGCAGTACCAACAAACTGGAATACACCATTAACTGGGCCGATCTGTCCGGCCCTCCCATCATGATGCACTTTCACGGTCCGGCCAGTACTACCGAAAGCGCTTCACCTGTTGTTGATATTACGGGTTTTGCCAATTCTACTTCCGGCAGTGTCAGCGGTTCTGCCAACCTCACAGATGAACAGGAAGGCCAGTTGCTGAACGGCCTCTGGTATTACAATATTCATACGCCCAACCATGGTGCCGGCGAAATAAGAGCCCAGGTAGCCGTACAATAAGAAATTGCTGTTTGGCCGTTTTTAATCCGCCCTGTGGGTGGATGACAACAGATTCATTTCTGCCGGAGCTGCCTGTTTGTCTTTTTGAGCCTGTTAAAGACAACGGCAACTCCGGTTTCCACAAAAGGCTGTAGTTGGATCATCGATGTCTGAACCACGATTTGGGGAGATTGAGGGATTAGGAGGAATGTAGAATTAAGAATGAAAAATTTTAAAATGTAAAATGTAAAACAGGCATGGTTCAGTGCCTTATCCCGCCTGAACTAAGATCACCTAATCCTTTCAGAACAGCATAGCGGGATACAGCGCCTGAAGTCTTTCACCTAAGCACGCAAAAAGGTCTGCACTTCTTTAAAACCCCATACCTGTAGTTCAGGATCATATAATCTAATGAACTTAATGCAGGATACACTCAGGAATGAGGGTTGCCAGTGCGTGGGCGGGCCAAACGGGCGGAGCCATCGGGTTGGCCTTGAACTTTTTGCTCCCCTTTTTCGGGGAGAAAAAGTAAGAAGCACTAACTACAGGAGGATAAAACTATAATCATATGGACTTTTTAAAGAGTTACTGTATAGGGATTTGAAGAAGTTAGGAGATGCTGAAACCAGTTCAGCAGAACAGAGGGGAGAGGCGTTAGGACTTCTTGAAAACCCTATAGAGACAACTTCATAACAACTAATACAGTTGCCCGCAAAACGGCCAAAACTACAGGTATGGACAATTATACCGGTTAACAAAATGCTCCAGGAAAACAATTATGAAGTAAGGAATGCTGCTGAAGAGGTATTTGGGGTTTTGAAGAAATTGCCGCCACAGTTTAAAAAATCTATCATTGGCATCAGTGCATAAGGCCGTTGCAAAGAAGACTTTTTACAATTCATGAAGCTCAACCATCAATTCGTTCTTTAAAAGTGTCAGTTATTGGATGAGCCTGTTGCACCGTTGCAGTTTTGATATTATTTTGGTAGCCAAAAACTAACACTTATGAAGAAAGTATTTACTGCTTTACTTGGTCTGTTTATGGCCGCTACGGCATTGGCCGGTGGCAATGAACCCGATCCTAAACCAGAATCCGCAACCATCTACATTTACCGCACCGGACAGTTTGCCGGCTCGGCCCGCAACTGGGCCATGTTTGTAAACGAAAAGAAAGTTTGCAAACTCAGTAACAACAAGTTTATTAAAGTGGAGGTAACACCCGGCAAGCACCGCATATCTTCCAAGATCGGTGGCATGGAGTTGTTGAAAAAAGAAACCGAAGTGGAAATAGAAGCCGAACCCGGAAAAGTGTACTACGTAGCCTGCAACATGAAGCAAAGCATTACCCGGGCTCGCCTGGAAATGGTGGAAGTCACCAAGTCAACCGGCGAAAAACAGCTCAAAGGCATGTCGCTGGACAACTGCCAGAACCTGGATGATGAAAAAGATGCAGCTGCCAAATAATTTCAAAAACCCATAATAAAAAAGCACGGAACGTTCCGTGCTTTTTTATGCTCGTCAGCGCGCAAAATCTTTTTCGAAGCTGCCTTTGATGCGTTCCATCGGCGGGTTGTAATACCCATATTTCAGGTGTGGAAATTCTTCTTGCAATACTTCCATCAGTTGCTTTACACCCAGTATATCACCGGTATCCGCCACGCCAATCTTGCCCAAATACCAGTCCGGGTCGATATTGAAATTGCGCCACTGGATCATGCACAGGTCGGTATCTTTGATCAGCTTTCTCAGTGCCTCGTATTCGGCTTCGCTGTCGGTCATGCCGGGAAATACAAAGTAGTTGATGGAGGTCCAGCCGCCATAGCCCCGCACAATTTTCAGACTTTCAATGATGTCGTCAAAATCGTAGTTGTTGGGCCGGTAGTACGGCATATAAATTTCACGGCGGGCCGAGTTGGTGCTCACGCGGATGCTGTCCAGGCCGGCTTCGCACAAGGCTTTGACCGCATCGGGCTTGGAGCCGTTGGTGTTGATGTTGATGCTGCCTTTGGGCGTGTGTTTTCGGATTTCAATAATAGCTTTCCGGATGGTTTCCCACATCAGCAGCGGCTCACCCTCACAACCTTGCCCGAATGATACAATAGGGAAGGGAGCGGTTTGTAGGTGCGGTACGGTATATTCTACAATTTCTTCTACCGAAGGTTTAAAAGTTAAGCGATCCTGTGTGGAAACAATGGTTTCTTCTTCCGGCTGAAATGAAATACAGCCGACACAGTTGGCATTACAGGCCGGTGAAGAGGGGATGGGACACTCCCAGCGACCCATAAAATAGTTGCGGGCAGCAGGGCAGTGATATGTCAGCGCACAGTTGTTGGCCAGGTGCTCCACCAGGCGGTTGTGCGGAAAGGCTTTTAATAAATACTCCACACCACCTTGTACCTTGCTGTCGTCAAAACCGCCGCATTCCTGGCGAATGTCCTGTTCGATACGGGTGGCGGGTACATAAAATTTATCGTTGTACCAGCCGGTAGCGGTATAGCAAAACAGGGGCAGGGTCGGGGCATCGGGCCCCGTTTCGTAGGCTGCCAGGTAAAAGCCGGTATGGGCCGGCGGTATAAAGGCCGCTACTGCCCAGCCTTTTTCGCACAGGCGCATGTCACCTGTTTTTACGTCAATGCCAATACCCCTGCGGCCCGGCAACTCGTACAATTGGCCACCGTGCGGCAGTTCGATCCATTCGTCTTCCGGAATGGGTAAGGCATCCCAGCCGCTGCGGCCGGTTACGTACAGCGAAGTGTCTTCAAAAATGTTTCCTTTCCCGTCGGAATACAGTAAATATGGTGAATGTTGTAATGCCACGATTGCTTCCTCTCTTATATAGTTGTGTTTGTTGTGTATTCAATCTGCTGCCGGCAGAACGAATTGATGTGTTCCAGTTCAGTGGCCGGCACTTCTCTCAGCAGCTCCAGCTGCACGTACTTGTCATTGGCCTGGAAAATGGTAATATAATCCGGCCGGGCCACTACCTCTTTAATGTTGTTCCAAAACAGGCGATGGCTTTTGAAATAACCAGGTATATAAATCCCGTCTTTATTAAAAACCATCTGGGAGTCATGAAACACCTTTCTTTCGGTAAACATTAAAAACAAGCAAATAACAGCCCAAATAAAGAGTACCGCTACATCCAGCTGCCGGCCCAGATTGATAAAATTAATGCCCAGTATGGTAAATAGGCCTACCTGCAGCAGGCGTACCCAGTGGTTGTGCCGGGCAGCGGGGTCCAGTTTTCTTTTAAAAAACCCATAGGCCAGCGAAATAATAACGGCGGCAAAGACCGGCACGGCCATCCCGATGCGCTGGTAATTAAAATAAAACAGGTAATCCACCCCTTTGGCCAGTAAAAAGCAGCCAGCTGCTATGTGCAGCAGGCCGGTGCTGCGTTTGCGCCGCTCAATGCCGTCCAGTTTTACCGCCAGGCTATGCATGGGCGGTAACCGGGTTGTTGGCCACCAGCAGGTTGCACAGCTTAAACAATATACGGGCTCCTACATTGGCGTCCCAGCCGTTTTCGCTGGTGCTAACCTCGCACAGGTCAAAGCCAATCAGCTGCTTGCCGGACTGACGGAGCTTGTCAAAAAGGTAAAAAACCTGCTCTGTTTCAAAGCCACCCTGCACCGGCGTACCGGTATTGGGGCACAGCTTAGGATCCAGTCCGTCAATATCAAAGGAGATATACACTTTATCGGGCAGCTGGCTGATGATTTCTTCAGTAATGGCCTTGAAGGTTTCGCCTTCGTACTGGCGCACCCGGATGTCCCGGTCGAAATAAGTTTGAACCCGGTCGCTGTGGTCTTTGATAAACTGGTACTCGCCTTCGGAATAATCGCGAATGCCTACCTGTACCAGTTTCTCCAGCTGTGGCACTTCCTTTAAAGCATTGTACATAATGCTGGCATGGGAGTACACAAAGCCTTCGTAAGCAACGCGCAGGTCGCAGTGGGCATCAATTTGCAGAATGCCAAAGTCCCCATGCTTTTCGGCAATGGCTTTATAAAAGCCCAGGGGCGTACTGTGGTCGCCACCCAGCAGACCCACCAGCTTTCCCCGGTCCAGTAAAGCCTTGGTTTGCTGGTAGACCCAGTTGTTTAAAAAGTGACCACCCTCGTTTACTTCTTTGAGGGTTTTGCACATAAACTGGTTGTCTTCCACTTCCTCGCCCTTGGAAATATAATCAATATACAGTTCGGCTTCCTTGCGCAGGTAATCGCTTTTGAGCAACACCTTGCGGTCGGTTTCCTTCATATAAAAACCTTCTTTCCAGCCATCGGGTACATCCGGGTCAAACAGGTCTACCTGCAAGCTGGCTTTCATGATTTGTTCTGCGGAACGGGCGGTACCGGAACCAAAGCTTACGGTAACTTCCCAGGGAATGGGTACAATAACCACTCTGGATTCTTCTTCCGTAAAGGGTAAACCGAACACGTTGTT
>JAEWAC010000151.1 GCA_023391895.1 Bacteroidota bacterium | reverse complement strand
ATATGGACCTGAGCACCAGTGGCGGCAGCATCCTGGCCGAAAACTGCAATGGCAATCTAAACCTGACAACTTCCGGCGGTTCAGTAGATTTGAAAGGCTTGAAAGGTTCCATCAAAGCGCATACAAGCGGCGGCGGCATTTCGGGTAACAATATTGAAGGCGAGCTGATTGCCTCCACATCCGGCGGCAGCGTTAATTTAAAAGAACTGTCCTGCAGCCTGGAGACCGAAACCAGTGGCGGAAACATGGATGTGTCCATAAAGAATTTAGGTAGCTATGTAAAAGTCAGGAACTCCGGCGGCAACATCAATCTGCAATTGCCTGCCAACAAAGGCGTAGATCTTAATATGAAAGCCAATCAAATACGAACCGCTACACTCAACAACTTTAGCGGCAGTACCAAAGATGATGAGCTGGATGGAAAGCTCAATGGCGGTGGAATTCCCGTTACGGTAAAGGCCGGAAGTGGGAACATTAATCTTAGCTTTCAATAAAGAGAATTCAATACAATCAAAATCCCATCACTGCAGCACCTGCCAACACCCAGTTTAAAGTTTGCAGATAAAAGCAAAGGCTTTAAAAAGAAATCTCTATGATGATCAGAAACTATCTAAAAGTGGCTTTCCGGTATTTAAGCAAGCACAAGGGCTACACTTTTATCAATGTGCTGGGGCTGGCCGTGGGCATTGCGTGTTGTATACTCATTATGCTGTTTGTGCGGAGCGAATGGAATTTTAATCGTTTTCATCCTAAAGGAGAGCGTATCTACAGGGCCTGGCTGGAAGAGCAGTATCAGGGCGAACGCTTTAGAAATACGACTACACCCGTACCCCTGGTGCCGGTGCTGCAGGCAGGTCTGCCCGAAGCAGAAGCCGCCTGCAGGGTAGCGGATCTGCGTCCACCCATCCGGCGCAACAACCATACGTTCAACGATCCGGTAGGGATGGTGGACAGTACTTTTTTTCAGCTGTTTCATTTTCCTTTATTGGAAGGTGATGTTCAAAATCCGTTTCCAACGGCCAGTTCGCTGGTCATTACCCAATCAGCCGCTAAACGATACTTTGGCAATGAAAACCCCATTGGTAAAAACCTGGAGCTGGAGCTGGGCAATTCAAAAGTGTTGTTTACGGTTTCGGCCCTGGCAAAAGATCCGCCACTGGAATCCACCATCCAGTTTGACCTGCTGATTCCTTTTTCCAATGCGCCTTATGTATGGAGTGAAAAAATCCGCAACCAGGCCTGGAGCAATGTAGTGGTCAGCAGCTACTTCCTGTTAAAGAAAGCTGTGGTGCTGCCGGAAGTGCATCAAAAAATAGCCTCGATCCTGAACCCGTTGGTGGCCAAAAACTATAAGCCCGGTGAATACAATGTTCGGCTGCAACCGCTTCAAGATATTCACTTCAATGCTACGCTGCCGGACGATCTGCCGGGCAATAGCGATCCGAAATATGCTTATATCCTCGCCACCATTGGCGTTTTGATCCTTTTGATCGCCTGCATCAATTTTATCACCCTTTCAATTGGCCGGTCTGCCACGCGGGCCCTGGAAGTCGGGGTGCGCAAAGTGCTGGGGGCAGAGCGCCAGCAATTGATCCGGCAGTTTTGGGGTGAAGCTTTTTTGCTTTCCCTTTTTGCCCTTGTGGTAGGGGTAGCCCTGGCATTTGCTTTTTTAAAACCGTTCAACCAGTTAGCCAACCGGGAGTTGTACCTGCCCCTGGATGGATTTATGGTGCTGTTTTGCCTTTTGTTAGTTGCCGTGATAGGATTGATTGCCGGTATGTATCCTGCGTTCATCCTGTCCCGCTTCCGCCCCATACAGGTTTTAAAAGGCCGGCTGCAGGGGGGGCGCCATATGGGTTTTTTAAGAAAAACGCTGATCGTTGGCCAGTTTGTAGCTTCCATTATCATGACCATTTGCACTCTTACGGTGGGTAAGCAGTTGGATTACCTGCAGCATAAAAACCTGGGTTACTACAAGGATCATGTCATTGTCATTCCTACCAACAAAAGGGGAACGGAAGGGGCCAACCTAGCCCAACGATTTGAGGTAGCCCTTCAAAAAAATCCGCAAATAGTGCATACCACCACGGCTTTATACAGCATGGCAGAAGGCGGATGGATGCAGCTGGGCTATAATGATCATCAAAATGTATTTCGCCGGTTTCGCTTCAATGCCATAGATGCAGACTTTGTAACGGCCATGGGATTGCAAATAGTAGCCGGGCGTGATTTTCTAAAAAACAATCCCGCCGATTCCAATCACATCCTCGTCAATGAAGCGCTGGTACGGGAATACGGCTGGCAGGATCCCATTGGTAAAAAGTTGCCGGGAGCCTACACGCAGGAAATCATTGGGGTGGTGAAGGATTTTCATTTTGAATCTTTACACAATACCATCCAACCGGTAGTGCTGGCGTTGAAACCGGATGCCATATTTTCCGCTTCCAGTGATGTGACGTTCGACTTCTCGCCGCAGCCTCGTGTTTCTGTCCGCTTCCGTGGCGGCAACCTGCAGGACCATATAGCTTTTTTAAAGACTTCATGGAGAGCGGTAGCCGGCGACCAGGTGTTCGAGTTTCGTTTTTTAGATGACACCCTCAATGCTGCTTACCAACAGGAGCAGCGGCTGGCCCATATGGTAAAGTACGCTTCCTTCTTATCCATTTTCGTGGCTTGCATGGGGCTGTTTGGCCTGGCTACACTGGTGGTGGTAAGACGTACCAAGGAAATTGGTATTCGTAAACTGCTGGGTGCCGACGTCAGCCGGATCGTAGCGCTTTTATCCAAAGATTTTGTGGTGCTGGTGGTGGTAGCCGCGCTTATTGCGTTTCCGGTTGCCTGGTGGGCACTGGACCAGTGGATGCAGGATTTTGCTTACCGCATTGGCATTCCGTGGTGGGTGTTTATTGCTGCGGCTGTACTGGCATTGATGGTGGCCGTAGGTACCGTTAGCATACAAGCCATCAAGGCGGCATTGGCTAATCCGGTAAAAAGTTTACGGACCGAGTAGTGTATCATAAAAGAACAGCCGGTGTTTGAAAATGATACACTTATAAAGTGGGATTGTTTGCAAGCTGCTGATAATCAGTAAGAATAGAATTGGTATAATTTACGTATTCAGAACCAATAATTATGATTGAACTGCAACATATTTACAAATGGTACCAGGTAGGTGGTAACCGTACTTTTATTTTAAAAGACATTAACCTGAACATCCAGGAAGGTGAATTCGTGTCCATTATGGGGCCTTCGGGTTCCGGCAAATCCACTTTGCTGAACATCATCGGCATGCTGGATGCACCCAATGAAGGTCAATACTGTTTTCTCAACAATGACGTTTTTGGCCTGAAAGAAAAACAGCGGTCACAGTTGTACAAGCAATACATCGGTTTTGTTTTCCAGTCGTACCACCTCATTGATGAACTGACCGTTTACGAAAATATTGAAACGCCTTTATTGTACCAGAACGTAAAATCTTCGGAACGAAAAGCTATTGTTAGCGATATGCTGGACCGCTTCAATATAGTGGGTAAAAAAGATCTTTTTCCCAATCAGCTTTCCGGCGGACAGCAACAGCTGGTGGGTATTATCCGGGCCCTGATTGCCAAGCCCAAACTAATCCTGGCAGACGAGCCTACCGGTAATCTTAATACCAAACAAGGAGAGGAGATCATGGACATTTTCAAAAAGCTGAACCAGGACGGAGTTACGATTATACAGGTCACCCATTCCGAAAAAAACGCGGCCTATGGACACCGCATTATTGAACTATTAGATGGACAAATACAACGCTAACTTTATCATGAACCGTGTACTTTTTTTTATATCAGCCGTTTGTTGTTCTCTGGTAGCCGGGGCGCAGCAGGGAGGCAAACAGCTTACACTGCAGCAATGTATTGAAACGGCCGTTCAAAACAACATTGAGGTAAAACAGTCCGGGCTGGAGGTGCAGGCGGCAGGGGTTACTTACAGTCAGTCTAAAACCAATCGTTTGCCAACGGTTAACGGCAGTGTGATTCACGGGGTTAACCAAGGCCGCAGTATTGACCCTTTTACCAACAGCTATGTCAATCAAACCATCAACTATGCCAGTTACGGCCTTGGCAGTGACGTGGTGCTTTTTAATGGGCTGAATCTTAAAAATACGGTCCGTCAAAATGCCTATGCCTACAACGCCTCTAAAATGGACCTGCAGCAAACCAAAGACAATTTAACGCTGCAGGTGATCCTGGCTTATCTGCAGGTGCTGAATAATGAAGACCAGCTGGAACTGGCCAGAAAGCAAACAGCTGTTACACAACAACAGGTGGAGCGGCTGGAAATACTAAACAAACAGGGCGCTATCAGTCCGCCGCAATTGTATGATTTAAAAGGGCAGCAAAAAGACGGAGAACTGAACATTGTAACGGCAAAAAATACCTTGGAAACCTCCAAATTGAACCTGTTACAATTAATGAACCTGCCTTACGATGCATCCATCAAGCTGGAAAGGGTAGGGATGGAAGAACTGTTAAGCCGCTACGAATCCACCGCCGATGATATTTACCAGGCTGCGCTGGAGCAACTAGCGCTGGTACAGGCTGCCGAACTAAGAACCAAAAGTGCCGAAGCGGCCATTAAAGCTACCAAAGGCTTATATGCTCCTACGCTGTTTTTAAACGGCAATGTTAATTCCAACTACTCCAGCATTGCTACCCGCGATGTGTTGGTGAATTCCGTTGAGGTGCCTACCTCTAATTATGTAGAATTGAATGGCAGTAAAATACCGGTAATGACCAAGCAGCCTAACTTTACCACCCAAAAAATCGGTTATTCTGACCAGTTAAAGAACAACTTTTTTTCGAATGTAGCCGTGGGTGTTCGCATTCCCATATTCAACTCCCTGCAAACCAAAAACAGGGTAAAGCTGGCTACTATCAAGTATAAAAACCAGGAGCTGGTGGAGGAGAATACCAAACTTCAGCTGCGGCAGGAAATTGACCAGGCTTACCTCAACATGAACAATGCCTGGGAGCGATATAAAGTTTTGCTGGAACAGGTGGCCGCTTATGCCGAATCTTTCCGGGCGGCAGAGGTACGCTTCAATGCCGGGGTGGGCACCTCTGTGGATTACCTGATTGCCAAGAACAATGCGGACCGGGCCAGTGCCAACCTCATCATGGCACAATACGATTACCTGCTCCGTAAAAAAGTACTGGATTATTATAAAGGCATCCGGTAAACTGGCTTACCTGGTGACCTACCTGCCGGGTTTTACCAGTGGTCAAGAAAAAACGGAAGTGAAAAAAAACGTGCTTTGTAAAACAGCACGTTTTTTTATAGAAAACTGTTTGGATACAACTCCATCTTGATACATTGGTTTATCTCAAAAGATTTTTGGTTCCGGCAGCTTGCTTATATGGGGTTTTGAAGAAGTTGTGTGGTTTATAGTTCCGGCTTGAATTCAGCGAAGGAATGAGCGTGCTGGTGGCAGCTATTATTTTTCTTCGATCATGGGGGAGTAGCTGCCGGGGTAGCATCGAGTTATCAACTCTTTCAAAACCCATATACCCATTTAAAGGAGCCAGCAAATTTTTTTCAAACTTTTGCTGGCTTTATATTGAAATAATTTATCGGTTTCAGTATATATTTGCGGATCAATCAAAACCAAAATAGTATAAAAAAAAGCAGTATTCATTTTATCAATCGCAAGAATTTACTATTTTGGTGCCCAAATTCCAGATCCTGCGAATTGCCCTCACTTAATCCCTAAAGTTTTTAATCCATACTAGCCTATCAAATTCCCTATGAACTATCTATTACCTTCTGTTTAGATAGACGCATAGTAACTCAATTAACTTTACTGTTTACACTTTATTGCACAATAGATTTGTATGATCTATTGTGAACCGAGAAAAGAATGGCTTTGATAAATAGGAGCGTCAACGATTGCTGTGTCCATATGCATATTGCCAGCTGAACCAATAGTACGGAAAGGCAAAGCCGGCCCGGCTGTTGAAAACGGTTTAAAAACCCATGCTACAACTGGCGGCAACCCAGGCAGGAGATAAATATCAACATAGTTATAAAAAAAGAAGAAGTTGATGTATGTTGTAGTCCATTTCTTTCCAGCTCACGTTACTGAACAGGTAATGTGACTGAGGGAAGCGAAGCTGTGCCCGGACCAGACGAAAAAATCCATGATATAACCGGTAAAAAATCCTATCCTTTTGATCTTCAACCCTTAATCAATTATATATATTTCTAAAAGCAAAAAGCACCTTAAAAATGAAGGATTTAAAAATTGCCGTGATTGGACTTGGATATGTGGGATTACCGCTGGCTGTGGAATTCTCCAAAAAGTTCCCGGTTATTGGCTTTGATATTAACGAAACCCGCGTAAAAGGTTTACGCTCCGCCCAGGATTTTACCCTCGAAGTAACTTCCGAAGATCTTCAATCCGTATTAAAAGAAGAAAACGATCCGTCTAAAGGCCTTTTTGTCAGCAACCAGTTTGATGAGCTGCAAAGCGCCAACATTTATATCATAACCGTTCCTACGCCTGTTGATAAGCACAACCGGCCCGACTTAACGCCTTTGGTAAAAGCCAGCCAAACCGTAGGCAAGTACCTGGGTGAAGGCGATATTGTTATTTATGAATCCACGGTTTACCCGGGTGTTACCGAAGATGAGTGTGTGCCCATTCTGGAAAAAACCTCTGGCCTGCAGTTCAACAAAAACTTTTTTGTAGGTTATTCACCCGAACGCATCAATCCCGGCGATAAAGAACATACCGTTACCAAAATCAAAAAAGTAACTTCCGGCTCCACGCCGGAAGCGGCCAAGGTGGTAAATGAATTGTACTCTAGCATTATTGTGGCCGGTACGCACCTGGCGCCTTCTATCAAAGTGGCCGAAGCAGCCAAGGTGATCGAAAACGCCCAGCGCGATATCAACATTGCTTTTATCAATGAGCTGGCAAAGATTTTTAACCACTTGAATATTGATACACACGAGGTACTGGCGGCTGCCGGCACCAAGTGGAACTTTCTGCCGTTTAAACCCGGCCTGGTAGGCGGACACTGCATTGGTGTGGATCCCTACTACCTGGCGCAAAAAGCCATTGAAGTGGGTTATCACCCCGAGATTATTTTAGCCGGCCGACGACTGAACGATGGCATGGGTGCCTATGTAGCCGATGAAGTGATCAAGCTAATGGTACGCAAAGGCATACACGTAGTAGGCAGCAAGGCCCTGGTACTGGGTATCACCTTTAAAGAAAACTGTCCGGATGTACGCAATACCAAAGTAATTGATATCATTAACCACCTGAAGGCTTATCATATCAATGTGGATGTGTACGATCCCTGGGCCGATCCGAAGGAAGTGTTACACGAATACGGTATTGAAACCTTTAAAGAACTGCCCGAAAACAACAGTTACGATACTGTTATTGTGACGGTGGCACATAAGGAGTTCAATTACCAGATGATCAAAAACATCTGCAACGATAAATGTGTACTCTTTGATGTGAAAGCTGTTTTAGATAAAGAATTGGTTGATGCACGACTTTAAAACAAGATGATAATGAGCCAGAATAAACACCATAATCAGAACTTAAGTTCCTATAGCTTTTTAATAACCGGAGGGGCTGGATTTATCGGCTCGAATATTGCAGAGTACCTGCTGAAAAATGGTGCCGGCAAGGTGCGGGTGTTGGATAATTTCAGTACCGGCTCCAGGGATAATATAAAAGAATTCCTGGATCTGCCGCAGTTTGAATTGGTGGAAGGTGATATAAGGGATCTGGAAACCTGTCGCCGGGCACTGCAGGGTATCGATTTTGTATCGCACCAGGCAGCACTGGGTTCTGTGCCCCGTTCCATCAACGATCCCATCACCAGTAACGAGGTGAATGTGAGCGGTTTTTTGAACATGCTGGTTGCTGCCCGGGATAGGGGGGTGAAAAGAATGGTGTACGCGGCTAGTTCCAGTACGTATGGCGACCACCCGGGCCTGCCCAAAGTGGAAGAGCAGATTGGTAACCCGTTGTCGCCTTATGCTGTTACCAAGTTCGTGAATGAACTGTACGCCAGTGTGTTTTCAAAAACCTATGATTTTCATACCATTGGTTTACGGTATTTCAATGTATTTGGACCCAGGCAAAATCCCAAGGGACCTTATGCAGCGGTGATACCCTTGTTTGTAGAAGCCGCCCTGAGCAGCAAAGCGCCTTTTATTAATGGTGACGGGGAAACCAGCCGCGATTTTACGTTTGTTGACAACGCCATTCAGGCCAATGTAAAAGCCCTGCTGGCCGCCGACCTGCAGCAAAGCGAGGTGATCAATATCGCATACGGCGAACGCACCACGCTCAACCAGTTATGGGGCTATATCAGCGGTTTAACGGGTTTGGCACTGCAGCCGGAGTATAGGGAGGAGCGGAAAGGCGATGTAAAACACAGCCTGGCCAACATCGACAAAGCCAGGAATCTGATTGGTTATGACCCACAGGTATCTATTCTGGACGGTTTGCAGACAACGGTACAATGGTATAAAGAAAACCTTTTTCAACCCCAGAAGGCGAGTTTATAGATAATATTAAAAAAATAATATATTATTTCGCTAATCAATACCCTTTTTAATGAGACGCAACTTTATGATTACCAAGTTCCCCACTTCTATAAGCCTGGCGCTGGCATTGGTTTGCCTGCTAGGGTCCTGTTCCACTACCAAAGACACGGGCTTTTTCAGCGATCTTCCGGATCAGGATATTATCAGTCTGCCGCCTATGCCACAGGAAGAGCGAGTCATTGAGGCGGGCGATAATTTAAGCATCTTTATTTCCGGAAAAGACAAAGAAGCGGCTGCTTTTTTGAACAAGACCAACGGAATATCCGGGGGAGGTATCAGTGGTGAGGGTGGTTACCTGGTAGACCCCAACGGTTATATTGAATTTCCTTATATGGGGAAAGTAAAGGTAACGGGCTTAACCACCAATCAACTAGTGAGCCATCTTACTCAAACCGCGGCCGTTTATTTAAAAGATCCATTGGTGGAGGCCCGGTTTAATACATTCAGAATTTCGGTTATCGGTGTTGGAGCCGGCATCAAAGAGCTTTCGGTGCAAAAAAACACACTACTGGAAGGGTTGGCCATGGCAGGCCCGGAGCTGGAACAAAGTGGAAGAATATCCGATGTGCGGCTGTTTCGTGATTATAAAGGCCAGCGTACCGTTTATAAAATTGATCTGAGAAAGAAAAACGTTTTAACCAATCCCGAAATTTTTCAGTTAAGGCATAACGACGTGATATATATAAAAACCAGGCCTACCCAAAAGTACCGCGAAGATGCCCGCTTCTTCGCTTCTATGCTGTCCATGGTCATTGGTCTGGTATCCTTAGGATTCGCCCTTTCAAAATAAAATAACAAATACATGGAGCAGACATATTTTGAGGAAGAAAATAGTAAAGGTTTTGATATTAAACGATATATATCAAAACTGGCGAAAAACTATGTATGGTTTATTGTAGCCATTGCTGTATTTGTTTCAGCCGCTTATTTGTATTTCCGGTACATGCCCACTATTTTCCAGGTGTCGAGCTATGTGCTGATCAAACAGCCCACCGATGCCAGCAACATACTGGGTGGTTCGGCGTTTGGCAGCGGTAAAAGCGACTCCCGCATTGAGCCCGATATCAGCAACGAGATCATCAAACTGCATTCTACCGCACTGATTGGAGATGTGGTAGATTCACTGCGTTTACACATTGAGCTGAAAAAAGAAGAGGAGGGTAAAAATAGGTTGATCAACCTGGCCGAACTTCCTTTTTACATGAACGTGAAAAGGGCTGCCGAAGATGTGGAAAGCCCTGTTTACAAGCTTTCTTTCGAAAATGCATCCTACACGGTGGAAGCAGATGCGCTGAAGGCTACCGGGAAGTATAACCAGCCCCTGGTAATCAATACCGATACCCTTACGATTGGAATGAAAGACAGCGCCCTGGTACCCCGGGCAGGTCAGTATGAAGTAAAGTTTGCCGGCCGGATAAAAACCATTTACAAATACATTTCCCGCATAGAAGCGGCACCGGCTCCTAAGTCGGGTCCCGGCTTGCTGCAGGTGTCTGTAAAAGATGAAATACCCGAAAGGGCACGGGATTTCATCAATGTATTGGTATATACCTACGATTTTTCCAACCTGAGTTATAACAACCAGGCACTTAAAAAAGAAATGGCCTTTTTAAACGAGCGCCTGGCGGCCGTAAGCGCCGAGCTGTATGCGCAGGCCAAACTGGTAAGGGATTTTAAAGCCGGTAATCAGGTGTTTGATGTTTCTTCCTCGGCCAACCAGTTATTGGCCAACCTGCCGGAAATCGATGCCCGTAAATCGGAAAACATTTTAAAGCAGGACCTGCTGAACCTGGTGGAAAATAACATCAGAAGCTATAACGGAAGAGAGGAAATCGTACCCAACAGCAGCGGCCTGCAAGACCCGGTGCTGGGCGACCAGATCAACCGGTACAACCAGCTGGTGCTGCAAAAAAGAACGGTGCTGGACAACGGAACCGAGCAGGACCCGAGACTGCCGGCTATAGATGGCCAGCTGCAACAGATCCGGAGCAATATTTTAAAGAATGTAAAAAATATCCGAAGTGAAATCAAAGCCAACATCAATTCTCTGGCGGCTCAGGAAAGAAGCATTACCAGCCGCTTTACTACCATGCCGGAAAAAGAGAAAGAGATGATTGAGCTGAACAGGGTATTGGGTATTAAACAATCTTTATACACTTTCCTGCTGCAAAAAAGAGAGGATAAGAACCTGGAACTGGCCTCAGCAGAAATTGCCGAGTCCCGCATTGTTGACAACAACTTAACCAATGTGTCCCAGTATCCGAAACCTTTAATGTTTTATGGGATCGCCTTTGCGGCGGGTTTGTTGTTGCCGGCTTTGATTATTTTGATCAGAGTATTGGTGAATAATAAGGTTGAGACCCGGCAGGATGTGGAAGCACAAACCAGCCTGCCCATCGCCGGTGAAATTGGCAATGTAACCAAAGCCACGAGGGAACTGGTGATCACACCCGATAATACCTCTCCGGAAGCGGAACAATTCAGAACCCTTAGGACCAACATTTCTTACCTGACCCGTGGTTTAACGCAAAAGGTATTACTGGTTACTTCTTCTAAAAGCGAGGAAGGTAAAAGCTTTGTCAGCCTGAACCTGGCCAATAGCATTGCCATCAGTAATAAAAAAGTAGCCTTGCTGGAGTTTGACCTACGCAACCCCGGCTTAACCGATAAATTGGGTATGCATCAAAGCCTTGGCCTGTCCAACTATTTATCAGGTGAGGCCAGGATAGAGGAAATTATAAAGCCGGTGGCCAATTCGGAAAACCTGTATTTTGCAAGCTGTGGCGACCCGCTGCCTTCTAACCCGGGTGAGCTGATCCTGAGCGACAAAATGCCTGCCCTGTTTGACTACCTGAAGCAAAACTTTGATGTGATTGTCATTGATACGCCTCCTGTAGGGCCGGTATCCGATGCCCTGACACTGGGTAAATGGGCTGATATTTCCTTCTTTGTGATTCGCCATAACCATACCCTGCGTTCTACCATTAAATTAATCAACAAGCTGGATGAACAAAAAAAACTGCCCCGCCTGACCTTGATCATCAATGGGATAATCAACAGCAAGGAGTTTAATTATGGCAATGACTTTGCCTATGGTTATGGGTACCAGCCCAACGAAAAGAAAAAGCGTAAGGCCCTGGCCAATAGCTAAAAACCCATATGGGCTTTGGAAAATCTTTTATCCTTCACTACCAGTTATGGGCAGTAAATAAAATCTGCCCGTAACCTTTCCGGAAACAACATCGTATCCTTAAAGAAGATCATAATTCTATCAATGAAACTATCTTTTAAAAATAATTTTTGGGGGTATTTTAATTTTTACTATCAGGTCATTGGCAACAAGCTGATAGCCTACCTGGGCTTGTGTGTTTTGATCAGTTTTATGGATGGTTTGGGGCTGGCCATGTTCATACCCTTATTACAGTTAGTTAGCAATAAGGATGGTGCCACGGGAGGCGAGGAGTCGCTAGGCTCTTTACATTATCTAACCGATTTCGTACAAAGCCTGGGTTTTGAATTGAACCTTACTACTGTACTTGGCATGATGACAATTTTATTTGTGGCTAAAGGAATGCTGAAATATGCGCAACTTTCTTATTATGCCATGCTGAAGCAGTTGTTTACCAAAAAAGTACGCTATAATCTTGTCAATAATTTACATGGCCTCTCATATAGCGCCTTTTTAAAGCTGGATGCTGGTAAAATACAGAATACCCTGACCACCGAAGTAGGACGCCTGCATCAAACCTTGGTGTATTACTTTTCTGCCTCGCAGGCTTTCGTGATGCTGGCAACCTATATAGTACTGGCTTTTTTATCCAACTATCAGTTTGCCATTTTAGTCGGATTAGGTGCCGGATTGTCCAACTTTATTTATAGAAGGCTTTATAAAAAAACAAAAAGGGCTTCTATAGAACTGACCACTAAAGGAAGTGACTTTAATGGCTACCTGATACAAGCCATCAACTATTTCAAATACCTGAAGTCGACCAATACTTTTACGGATTATTCCAAAAAGCTGAAAAGTGTCATCACGGAAACAGAACAAATCAACAGGAGAATCGGCAATTTAAATGCAATTGCAGCGAGTATAAAAGAACCCGTGATTATTACCATCGTTAGCCTGGTTATTTTGGCACAGGTTAACTGGGTAGGCAGTAGCCTGGATTCTATCATATTGAGTTTGCTGTTGTTCTACAGGGCGTTGACTTACCTGGTGATGTGTCAAAGCTATTGGCAGTTGTTTATTGAGTATAGTGGTGGCATGAATGCCGTAGCCACCATGACAGAACAAATGTCTGGCTTGCAGGAAAAGCCCGGTAGTGTAGTTTACAAGGGTTTCAAAAAGCAACTGTTTTTTAAAGATGTGGTATTCCATTACGACGAGAGTAAGAAGGCATTAAATAATATTAATATTAAAATACCAGCAAAACAAACCATTGCCCTGATTGGTGAAAGCGGCTCGGGAAAAACAACCATTGCCAATATGATTGCCGGTTTGTTTATGCCCAATAAGGGGCAAATATATGTAGACGATCAGCCTTTGCGGGAATACGATCTCAACACATACAGAAGTAAAATCGGTTACATCTCACAGGAGTCTGTCATTTTTAACGACAACATTTATAACAACATTACTTTCTGGGCGGAACCCACCCCAGAAAATATCAAACGCTTCAACAAAGTAGTGGAGATGGCCTCCCTTGGCGATTTTTTGAACGCCTTACCGGAAAAAGAAAAAACACGGCTGGGTGATAATGGTATTTTAATTTCCGGTGGGCAAAAGCAACGCATTTCCATTGCCCGCGAGTTGTTTAAAGACGCTGACATTCTGATCCTGGATGAAGCTACTTCCGCACTGGATTCAGAAACGGAAAAGATTATTCAGGAAAATATTGAAAAGCTGCACGGGCACTATACCATGGTTTTGATTGCCCACCGCTTATCAACCATCAAGGAAGCAGATATCATTTACCTGCTGGAAGACGGCGAGGTATCGGCAGCGGGTTCTTTTGATGAGATGATCCATAAATCTTCAAGATTTCAAAAAATGGTTTCCCTGCAGGCTGTTTAATTCAAATCTTCTTAGTATATTGGAGGCAGGGATGCCTCCTCTTTCCTTCACTATTCAGTATCCTTATAGTTTAAAAAACCTTTCAAAATCCCATATCTAATTATAGATATAAGGTTTTTAATGAACTGTCTTATAAGGATCTTCTTTAAAACCCCATATCCATCCATTTGCAATTGTATTTCCATTAAAAGGTAACACCGTAATCAGGCTATCTATATGATACCAATCACAAAGCCTTTCCTGCCCCCTGTAGAAGACTATGAAATGTTTGTCAAAGGCATTTGGCAACGCAACTGGCTTACCAACAATGGTCCGCTGGTAAACGAACTGGAACTGAAGCTAAAACAGTACCTAGGCCTTCCATACCTACTTTATGTAACCAATGGAACAATAGCCCTGCAACTGGCTATTAAGGCACTCGCCCTGAAAGGCGAAGTAATCACTACGGCTTATTCTTTTGTTGCCACTACCAGCAGTATTGTGTGGGAGGGGTGCAAGCCTGTACTGGTGGACATTGATCCGCAAACACTGAACATTGATCCGGATAAGATAGAAGCCGCCATTACGCCCCGCACAACCGCTATACTGGCTACGCATATGTACGGCAATCCCTGTGATGTTGAATCGATCAGTTATATTGCGCATAAGCATAACCTGAAAGTGATCTACGATGCTGCTCATTGCTTTGGTACCAGCTATAAGGGGAAATCCATTTTTGCTTATGGGGATATCAGTACCACTTCCTTTCATGCCACCAAGCTGTATCATACTACGGAAGGCGGAGCGGTTTTTTCGCAAGACCCGCGGCTGATTACCAAAATGGCTTACATGCGCAACTTTGGGATCGACGGGCACGAAAACTTTGCCTGCTTGGGCATCAATGCCAAAAACTCCGAGTTTCATGCGGCCATGGGACTGGCGAACCTAAAGTACATTGATGCAATTCTGGACAAAAGAAAAAGCGACACTTTGCTGTACCAGGAACAGTTGGCCGATATGGAAATACAACGACCCCTTATTGCCGGGGAAGTGCAATACAATTATGCCTACTACCCGGTAATCTTTTCATCGGAAGAAATGCTGAAAAAAACAGCGTACCGGCTCACCAGCCATTGTGTTTTTCCCAGAAGATATTTTTACCCCTCACTGCATACCCTGCCTTACGTGGACCGGTATGAGTGCAGCCAAAGCCTGGATATTGCTAAGCGAACGCTTTGTTTGCCTATGTACCACGACCTGAAGCCGCAGGAGATCCGTTTCATCACCACTTTGCTGTTGAGGAGTCAAAAAGTAAGGCAATGAAGGTGGCCATCATGCAACCTTATTTTTTTCCGTACCTGGGTTATTTTCAGCTGATTCATGCCGTGGACCGGTTTATTCTGGGCGACGAGGTGCAATACATTTATCAGGGATGGATCAACCGTAACAGGATTCTGAAACCGGACAAAGAAGGGGCTTCCTTTATTATGGTGCCCGTGGTCAAACACAGTCATACTACACCTATTAAGTGTATAGAGGCCGTGGCCGGTGACGAATGGAAACACAAGATCCTAAGGCAGGTAACACATTATAAAAAAAAGGCGCCCTTTTTTGGCCCCGTACAGGAGTTGTTGAAGTCTTGCCTGGCACCGGCTGAAACCAATATTGTACGTATCAATGCACATGCTTTGAAAACCGTATGCGCGTACATTGGCATCCGCTACCATGTGGAGATACAGTCGGAAATGAACTTTGATTACAGCCGGGTGCAAGGCAGGGGAGACCGGCCCATCCGGATGTGTGAACAATTGGGTGCAAGCGAATATATCAATCCCACAGGTGGTGTAGAATTATACAGTAAAGCTGCTTTTGCCGAAAACGGCATTGAGCTGCGCTTTCTGCAATCTTCTTTAAAACCCTATGATCAGGGGCGGCTCACTTTTGAACCCGGGTTGTCTATTATCGACGTCATGATGTTCAATTCGCCCGCTGACATAAGGCTGATGCTAAACAATTACCAATTGCTATGACACCCATTGGCGGATATTTTGAACTGGAGTTGCAGCAAGGCAAAAGTGCCTACCATGACACGCCCTACGCGTTGAAAAGCGGCCGGTCTTCATTGGGGTGTATACTGGAAGCAGTAAGACCTTCTTTGGTTTATCTGCCTTACTATACCTGCAACGGCCTGCTGGAGCCGCTGGAACTGGCGGGTGTTCCTTACCGGTTTTATAAAATTGATTCCAATTTAGAACCAACAACACTACCAGAATTAAAACAGAATGAGTATCTTTTATATATTAATTATTTTGATGCAAAAGGAGCCCTGGTTCAGCAGCTTTCGGATGTGTATGCCCAACAATTGATTGTGGATTGTACACAGGCATTTTTCAGGAAAGGTAATGGCCGGTCTTGGTTTTTTAACTCCTGCAGAAAGTTCTTTGGGGTGCCGGACGGTTCTTTTCTGTATGCTCCGGAGGGCATTTCTGTTGCACCGGTTTCATCATCGAATAACCAGTTCCTGGTCGATCATTTACTCAGCCGGTTCAACGGTGATGTA
Organism: Bacteroidota bacterium; assembly: GCA_023391895.1. Taxonomy (GTDB): domain Bacteria; phylum Bacteroidota; class Bacteroidia; order Chitinophagales; family Chitinophagaceae; genus Flavisolibacter. The sequence goes on along the minus strand of JAEWAC010000151.1, from coordinate 6,693 downwards.
GCAGGAGGGTATCCTTTTTTCTTACAAAACGAGCTGTTGTGTGGCGGTGCGGTGGATGGCATGTCAAAGTTGACGACCTACCTGCTTTCGCATGTTAATTATGAGGAAGTGGCGGAAAAAAGAAGGGCCAATTTTGGGCATCTTCATCAGTCGTTCAAAGAGCTGAACTTACTGCCAATCGGCTTATGTGACGATGCCGTACCCATGTATTATCCCTTATGGCTAAAAAAACCCATTGAAAGGGACGCACTGTATGCGCAAAACCTTTTTATCCCCACTTTCTGGAAAGATGTTCCTGCACGGGGTATGAAAAGTTTTGAAACTGAAGTAGATTTAACCAATCAGCTATATCCTATACCGGTAGACCACCGGTACACGATTGAAGACATGTATCAAATCATACGAATCATAAACGCACTACTATGAATTTTTCTGTTTACCTGCGACCTCTTCAGTTGGAAGATGCTCTTGTATCTTATCAATGGCGAAACAATCCCGAGATCTGGAAACAGACCGGCTCCAAACCGGACCGTTACATCACGCCGGAAATGGAAGCGGAGTGGATTACCAACGTGCTGCAAAGAGAAAATGAAAAAAGGTTTGCCATTTGCCTCAAAGAAAACGACCAGTACATTGGCAATATTTTTTTTACCGACGTTACGCCAACCGATGCGCACATCCACATATTTATTGGTGAAACGGAAATATGGGGTAAGAAAAAAGCCTTTGAAGCCATTTGCCTGATGGGACTTTATGGCTTTCAGCAGTTAAAGCTCAACTCCATTTATGCATTGGTAACCGAAGAAAACATGGCCTCCAATGCGCTGGCACAAACATTTGGCGCTGCGCAGCTGCAGGAGTACTTTGACGAGGCGCAGAACCGTACCATTCGCAAGTGGGAGTTTACGCGGCAGATGTACGAGTTTTATTATCAGCTGGTATTTGGTAAGCCGGCACCGGCCCTGGCCGATTGAGTGTAACTGAAAAAAGCAAATACCGTAGCTGGTACAAAATTTATAATAGTCAGTAACTACGATTTCAACTAACCATAATGGGAGCTCCTTTAGTATCTGTTGGCATCATCACCTACAATCACGAAAAATACATCCGGCAGTGCCTGGAAGGTGTAATGATGCAAAAAACAAATTTTCCTTTCGAGGTGATTATTGGGGAAGATTGTTCAACAGATAATACCAGGAGCATCATACAGGAGTTTGAGGCAAAATACCCGGGTATTATCAAGCCCATCTATCATGAAAAAAATGTGGGCGGCGCCCGGAATGCTTACGAGTTTTGTTATGCCCACGTAAAGGGCAAGTACATCGCCATGTGCGAAGGCGATGATTACTGGACCGATCCTTATAAACTGCAGAAGCAGGTAGATTTTCTGGAACAGAATCCGGATTGTGTAATGTGTTTTCACCATGTAAACCGCGTCAATCAATACGACGAGATCCTTGAGAGGCAAAAACCAGCTGATAAAGTAACTTATCACAACTGGAAAGACTTGTTTCGCTTGAATATTGACACACTGTCCATTGTATTCCGAAATGTGAACATTGCAATACCAAAAGAGATTATTGAAGCCCGGTGTGCCGATGCTTTTTTAAAAGGCATGATGGCATCGCAGGGCAATGCTGCCAACCTAGGTTTTGTAGGGGCTCACTACCGTAAGCACCCTGCCGGTGTATATTCCTCCAAAACCGTACTGGAACAGTTTCAAAACTCCATGCAAACTAGAAGATTGATGAAAAATTCTGCGTTCTTTAACGATGAACAAAGAAGAATCATCAAAAAGCTTTTTTTTAGAAGAAAAGCACTTTATATGATTTATTTCCTTAAGAAAAGAGAACTGCTTAATTGTTTAAAAATAGCCTTTACATAATACCAAGACATGATTTCTATTATAACGCCTACCTATAATCGTCAGGAAAAGCTTCAGAGAACGATAAAGAGTATTCTTGCACAAACATCCGATGATTGGGAGCTGTTTGTTGTAGACGATGGTTCAACCGATGAAACGGAGCAAGTGGTACAACAATATTTAACCGATAGCCGGATAAAGTATATAAAAAAAGAGAACACCGGTGCTGCACATACCCGCAACGTAGGGGCTACTTATGCAAAGGGAGAGTTTATTGCCTTCTTGGATAGTGATGACGAACTCTTACCAAACTATGTGGAGGTTGTTTCAAAAGAATTGAAAAGTAATATTGGTTTGATCAGTGTTGGAATAATAAGACAGTTTGAAAATGGTGTGCAGCATGAAGAGCTGCCACATAAACCTAAACTTTTTGGCAGAAAACTTTGTATACAATACAATGCCTTAATTATGCGGAAAACGGTTTTTGATGCTATTGGAGGGTTTGACAGTAATCTAAAATCCAGCCATTTCACTGATATCAGCATTCGCTTGTATCAGCAATTAATGAAAACCAAACTTCAAATCATTCCTATTCTTGAATGTTTAATAAGAGTGCATATACACTCTGGCCCAAGAATTCGTAATAACTGGAATTTGGTGAAAGAAGGCAGTATACAATTTACAAAAAAGCATGCTGACTTCATAAAAGATTTAAGCAAGGAATATTTAGCTGATACATATGGTGTCATCGCATTTGCATGTTTTAGGGTAAAAGAAAGACGGAACGCTATTAAATATTCACTTTTAGCTATAAAATATAAACCTATGAAATATAAATACTATTTAAGACTTTTAAAATATACATTTAGATAGATACAATGAATTTGGCATCTGCACCTTTTGAAATCCCCAACTTCTGTAAACGAATGGATAATATAAGTAAGAGAAAAGTTTTGTTTGTTATAGATACCCTTCAGATTGGAGGAGCAGAACAAAGCCTTTTGTCAAATACAACGCGGTTTGATAACATTATACCTATTATTTGTCATATTTACAAAGGCGACCTGCTGAAGCAAAAGTTTATTGAAAATGGTATCAAGGTTTACTCGATTGATTTAGAAAAAAAGTTTGGTTTTGTAAAGGCTTATAGGGAATTAAAAAAGGTTGTATCAATTGAACAACCGGATCTGATCGTAGGCTATATCACCCGATCAGAGATTGTGGCCCGGCTGGTGGGACGTTTCAATCATATTCCTGTTATCGGCACCTTTATCACGGATCTTTATTCAAAAACCTATAATCAGCATTTATCGTGGAAAGCTAAACAACTGGTGTCGCTATCACAGTTAATAAACAAGCTGACCTGTAAAGTATGCGTGGGTTTTGTTGCCAACTCCCAGGCTATAAAAGATTCCAATGCTCAATACCTGAGTATTCCTCCGAATAAAATTAAAGTAATCAACCGTGGCCGGGAAAGCATTCATATCAAGCGAAAACAACCAGTTGTGCAAGAGGATGCATGGATCCGTTTTGTGAATGTAAGCCGGCTTTACCCGGTTAAGGGTCATAAGGAATTACTGTTAGGCTTTAATAATTTTTTGCAAAAGCATCCACAGGCCTCGTTGCATATTGTGGGAGACGGGCCGCAGCGGGCTGAGTTAACCAAAATAATACGCCAGTTAGGGTTGGAGGATAAGGTGTTTTTATTAGGCGCTCGCAATGATGTAGGAACCTTGCTGGCAGATTTTGATTGTTTTGTATTTCCTTCCCTTGAAGAAGGCTTTAGTGGGGCCGTTGTAGAAGCTATGTTTGCCAACATTCCGGTTCTGGCTTCAGATATCGGACCCAACAAAGAAGCCATAACCCATTTGAAAACCGGTTATTTATTCAAGAGAGAGTCTGCCGAAGAAATTGAAAAATCTATGTTGTGGTTTAAAGACAACAAAGCTACGGCCCAAACTTTTGCCTTGAATGCCTACCATCATGCCAAAGAACATTTTGAACTAAGTATTATCGTAGAGCAGTTTGAACAGTACCTTTTAAGCGTAATGGAATATTAAGTTGTCAGGCAAACAGGTGCATGGAGAAACAGGAACTTGCTGCTGCTGAAGAAGCTTTTCTGTTAAGATAGATTAATGTAGTAATAGTGTTTTTGAGCGTACTGCTGTTGATGGGCAAAAGTGTTTTTTACAATTCATACACATCAAATTTTGATTGATAAAAAAATAGGTTAGAACAGAAATTATGGAATTACTTGTTTCGGTTGTGATGCCGTCTTTTAACAGGGCACATTCTATTGAAAGGGCTATGAAGAGTGTTCTCCATCAGACCTATAAAAACTGGGAGTTACTGGTTATTGATGATGCCTCAACGGATCATACACAGGCTATTGTTGGGGTTTTTGCGCAGCATGATTCCCGGATTAAATACCACCGGATGGAGCAAAATGGCGGTGCCTGTGTAGCACGGAACAAAGGCATTCAACTGGCAAAAGGCACTTATATTACATTTTTGGACTCCGATGACGAATACCTCCCTGAAAAGATAGAACTGCAGGTAAAGTGCTTTCAGGAAAGCGACCTTCCAAATGTAGGCGCCGTTAGCTGTGGCCGGGAAGATTTCCGCAACGGCGTTAAATACTTTGAATGGATTCCCAAGCTCAGAGGCAATATCGTCAACAACCTGCTGCAGAAAGATCGTATTGGAGCCGGAACCCCATTTTTAATGACGCGCAGGGATATTTTGGTCAAGCATGACATTTTGTTTGATCCGCAATTTCCATCCAGCGAAGAATGGGATTTGTTGTTAAGGATCTGCCAGCATTCAGCCTTTGATTTTGTGCCTCAACCCCTGGTACGGGTTTATCATCATGATGGCGAACGGTTGTACACCAATGACCGGGCTCTGATTGCGGTTGAAAAACAATACAGCAAGTACAAGCACCTGCTGGTGCAGGACAAAAAGATCCATGATAAATTTGTTTTGAAAATGGCGGTGCAGCACTACGTATACGGAAAGTCCGATCATGCTGTACGGATACTTCAAAACCGTATGCTCGATAAAAGCATGAGAGCTTCTCTATGGCAGGGATGTATGAAAGCATTTCCCAGGTACGGGAGCATTTCTTCTAAAATAGTGCATAAAGTGCTGGAATCCATTTCTTTTAATTAACTATTTATATCATACATGTTATATAAGTGTATACGTCATCTTTTGATGACTACAATTTGAATTGCAACCTAACTATGACTCATTTAGGTACAATATTTGTTTAAGCAGGCTGCCATAAAAAGCTGACCAGATCACCGATTCTTGAAAGACCACAAACAGCGAATCTGTATTGCAAAAAAATGCTGAAAACAAAAGTAAGTTCCGTATCCTGCTCATCTTATTATAACCCTTAATCCATTTAAAGGCTTTTCATTTATATGATTGGCCGTGTACTCAGTTTAAAAATTGTATATGCAACCACTTGTTTCAGTTGTCATTCCTACACACAACAGAGCCAATATGATTACCAGGGCTATGGAAAGTATTCTCCATCAGACCTATGACAATTGGGAAATGCTTGTGGTGGATGACTGTTCCACTGATGAAACGCCTGCTAAAGTAAAAGCTTACCTCAACGATCAACGAATACAATACCTGCGGATGGAAAAACGTTCCGGCGCTTGTGCGGCCAGGAATAAAGGCATTGAAAATGCCAAGGGTGAGTTCATAACGTTTTTAGACTCCGACGACGAATACCTGCCCCAGAAAATAGAACTGCAGGTCAAATGTTTTCAGGAAAGTCAAGTGCCTAATGTGGGAGTGATTAGCTGTGGCCGGGAAGATTACCGCAACGGCGTTAAATATTTTGAATGGATTCCCAAAATAAAAGGCAATATCGTTAACAACCTGCTGCAGAAAGACCGGGTAGGAGCAGGTACGCCTTTTTTAATGACCCGCAGGGATATTTTGGTCAAGCATAACATTTTGTTTGATCCGGAAATGCCGGCGGGGCAGGACTGGGATTTTCTGATCCGTGTTTCCAGGCATGTAGCTTTTGATTTTGTGCCCCAGCCCCTGGTGCGGGTTTACCATCATAGCGATGAAAGAATCTATACCAACGACAGGGCCATCCTGGCGGTGGAAAAGCAGTATAATAAATACAGGCACCTGCTGGTGCAAAATGCAAGGATTCATGACCGGTTTGTGTTAAAGATGGCTGTTATGAATTATGTATACGGTCATGCAGATACTGCCGTACAGCTTTTGCAAAACAAGATGTTTAATAAGAGTTTCAAAACCTCTTTATGGACGGGGTGCATCAAAGCTTTCCCCAAATACGGCACGCTATCTTCCAAAGTAGTACATAAACTGCTGGTAGCTGTTTCCTAAAGCTTTTGTTGGGCTTTCATTATATCCATTGGCAGCCAGTTCATACCCTTTGGCTGCCTTTTCTTCTTTGTCACACTATTTATTGCAGTTGCCAACTGCTTAAATTAAAGCAAGTCGTTTTGAAGATTTTACACCTGATACAAAAACCTCAGTTGAGAGGGGCCGAAGTATTTGCCTCGCAGTTAGCCACCCACATTAACCAGGCCGGTCATGAAGCCATCATCGTTCCTTTATTTCCCGGTTCTGCCTCATTGCCGTTTGAAGGAAAAATCATTTCCCTGAACGGTAAGCCCCAAAGCCGGCTGTGGGATATAAAAGCCTGGAAAAAGCTGGCCCGTATCATACAGGAGGAACAACCGGATGTGATACAGGCCAATGCCGGCGACACCATGAAGTATGCCGTGTTTTCGAAGTTGCTGTTTGGGTGGAAACAACCCATTGTTTTTCGC
>JAEWAC010000114.1 GCA_023391895.1 Bacteroidota bacterium | reverse complement strand
ACCCGCAACCGCACCGCCGACCTGACCTATATGGCTTACGATAACAAAAAGGGACCGCTGTTTGCCACCCGGCGCAACATCACCATATCGGAAAAGAAAAAACTGGATATCAAACTGGACTTTAAGCAGTATGATTTTGGCGGCGACATCAGCTTTCCGTTTTCGATACCTAAAAATTATACGCACAACTAAAATTTATAACGATTTCTGTCGTTTGTATGAAACCTCTACCTAAATCTTTAACTATGAAGCAACTTTCCATTGTATTGATACTGGTGCTGGCTCATGCCGCCGGCTGGGCGCAGACTGCACAGGACAAAGCTAAAATGGAACGGGAGCGGCAGGCCATACAAAGCGAGCTGAAAGAAATTCAAACCGTATACAACCAGGTAAAAGGCCAGCGGAAAGAAACCTTGGGCCAGCTAACGCTGCTGCAAAGAAAGATGAACCTGCAAAATCAGTACGTCAACAACATCAGTAAAGAAATCCGGCTGCTGACCGATGATATTTACCTGAGCAACCTTGAGGTCAACCGGCTGAACCGCCAGCTGGACACCCTGAAGGAACAATATACCCGCAGCGTGGTGTATGCCTATAAAAACAACAGCACCTACGATTATATCAACTTTATTTTTTCGGCCAACAACTTCAACGACGCCTTAAAGCGGGTGTCGTACCTGAAAGCCTATCGCAATTACCGCGAGCAGCAGGTAACCAACATCCGCTCAACGCAGCAACTGATAGAACAGCGCCGCCAGCAGTTACTGGCCAAGCAAAACCAGAAGCAATCGGCCCTGCAAAACCAAACGCAGCAACTAACAGTGCTGGAAGGCCAGAAAAAGGAAAAAGACGCGGTTGTTTCCAAATTAAAGTCAAAGGAAAGCGAGCTGTCCAAACAGATAACGGCTAAGAAAAAGCGGGATGCACAGCTGAAAAGTTCTATTGCCGCTATTATCCGCCGCGAAATTGAAGCCCGGAGAAAAGCCGAAGCGGCCGAGGCCGAGCGCCTGCGCAAGGAAAGAGAGGCTGTAGCCAAGGCCAATGCGGCTAAAGCCAATGCTGCCAAAAATAATAACGCGGCTCCTGCCACTACCAATGCCAACACCAACACCGCTGCGGAAGAAGCGCCGGAGGCCGCTAAAACCACCACCGCAAAGGCATCACCCAGCGCTATACCGCTGAATGCCAAAGAAGTGGCGCTGAGTTCTTCCTTCTCCAGCAACCGGGGCAAGCTGCCCTGGCCGGTGGACAATGGCTTTGTAAGCATTCATTATGGTACTTACTCTATTCCCGGTACTACCATCAAGGGCGATAACCCCGGTATTACCATATCGACTCCTTCGCCCGGTACTACTGTAAAAGCCGTATTTGATGGCGAGGTGATTGGTGTGTTTAACCTGGGCGATGGTATGGCCGTAACCATCAGTCACGGCAAGTATTTTACTACGTATAGTAACTTATCCAGTGTCAGTGTGAGCAAAGGTTCTACCGTACGTACCGGCCAGGCCATTGGCCGCGTGGCTGGTGATGACGAAGGCGGTGAAGGCGGTAAGCTGGAGTTTTTATTGATGGTGGAAACCAGCAACGTAAACCCCGAGCCCTGGCTGCGCAAGTAGTACGTCATCAATAGAAAACTTTTTCAAAAACCCATAGGCGCCTATGGGTTTTTTATTTGTAAAGGTGTTGTACTTTTTTTCTGCAGCGATTACTTTCAAAAAGCCATAGAAAGGCAAAAAAATAAAGGCAAATAGACATAAGTTTCTTGAAAGTTATTTAGCAATTGATCGTACCCATTTTTTGATCATTTCCGGTTGCAAATCATCCAGCTTTTTAATTTTTAGGTGTCGCATATCTTTTCCGGTTCCTTCTAAAAGATGGACACCGTCTTTTATTTTTTCAAATTTGAAAATGCCAAATGTCAGGTAGGTTTTTGCTGTTTTAAAATAAGCAAAGTCAGACTCGGTTGAAAAAACAGGCCGGCTCCATTTGACATTTTCAAATACAGCAGGAACTTCTTCATGAATTATGGCTCTGATTTTTTCCATGATTTTTCTTTGTTCTTCTGGTGCTTCAGAAATGTACTTTGTTACTTGCTCGTTCATTGCATTCGTGTTTATTAACATGGGCTATAAAAGCTGACTGTGCAAAAAGGTGTGTTATTAATGATTTAGTGATATATGACCAACAGTTCAAGAGTACTTAAAGGAATTGCTTTTCTTTAAAAAGTACCTTTATTGCACAGACTGACAATACGGGTATTGCAGTCAGTATGGGCATTTGGAAAACCTTAGCTTCCACATTGTTCCTATCACTAATTAAAGATAATCAGTCGAAGACATATTTGTCTGCCTCTATTACAACAGTCACCATTATTATAAAGTAATTTGAAGCTGTACTTAACATCATAGGCATCTGCAATGTCAAACTTTATTTGCTACCTCAATTTAATATTTAGTATATTTATAATATTATCTGCGTCAAATAACGGCCTTAACGCTCCATCCCATTGAATTCTATTTCTTCCGTATAGAAATGGAGAATAACATTATCTGTTTGTTCCTAAACACTGGAAATCCTGTTTAAATCCAAACAATTGTTTGCCATGATAAGGCTCTCTGAGGCATTGCCATCGCCATTTTTACAGCCATATATAAAAAGCTTTTCCTTGCGGGAGTTTGATACTGCTGAACAAGAGATCAAAATACCCCTGCATGCCATTCATAAACTTTACATGTCGTTTTTTCTAAATGAAAAGCTGCCGGTGCTATATAGTACTGGCGATAATATTGATGAGAAATTTATTTATGGTTTGCATACCTTCTCTAGGGGTATTGCCTTCCATTCTAAAGAGTACTTTAGAGTGTTCTGTATTGTATTTCAGCCGAATGGCTTCTATAAACTATTTGCAATACCCCCTTCGGATTTTATCGATACTATACTTTGCGGCAGCGACTTATTTTCTGGCAACATCAACCGACTGCAACTGCAATTGCAGGAAGCGGCCACCTTGAGACAAATGATTCATGATACTGAACACTTTTTATTTTCATATTTATCCAAATCAATGGCCAAAGACCCGCATAACAGTATTCAGTCAGCATCACATTTCCTGCTTCAGTATTCAGGAAACATCTCAATCAAATGGTTGGCTTATCAATCAAACATGAGCATAAAAACCTTTGAAAGGGTTTTTACCACCCAGATAGGTATTGCTCCAAAACTCTTTGGCCGTATTGCCCGCTTCAATGCCGCCCTGAACCTGAAATCGAAGGATGAAAAAAAGAACTGGACTTCAATTGCACACCAGTGCGGCTATTTTGACCAAATACATTTTATTAAAGATTTTAAGGCCTTTGCGGGCGAGGCACCTTCCCGGTTTTTCAAAATCTCACCTCCTCCTAAAGAAAGTTTCGAACAAAGTGAAGGCATCACCTGAGAATAAATGTAGCAGGGCTGGCCGATATCTAATTTGACGATTTTTTACTATTACTGGGCCTTTTAGTAGAACAAATTCGTAAGGAAACTGTTTGATTCTCCCTTCTCTTACCCACCGTTTCTCTTTCCCGGCAATTTCTATCATCTAAACTAAACACATATGAAAAGTACACTTAACAGTCTGCTCGTGTTATTTGGCAGTATCATACTGCTTGGCTCCTGCAATAAGTTAAACGACTTTCTGCCCAAGCCAAAAGAAAAACTAGAAATCTACAGAGGCACACCGGTCGATCTGTGGAAGGGTAAAGCTACCGGTTGGATTTCAGTTAGTCATTTGGGGGCACCAGTAGAACTGGGACTGGAAATAACCCGCGAAGCCCTGGAGGACTTACCGGATACAAATTTTAATGTTCCGTCTATACCGTTACCTGCCCGGGCAAAAGAGCTAACGCCTTTTGAACACATACAGATTGAATGGTCCGCAAAAGGCCATGGATTGGCGGGCCCTAATGGTCCTGTTCCATTTGGCCCGCATTACGATCCACGCTTTTTCATGCAGACGCTGGAAGAGCGGCTGAAAATACCTCCCCCCACAGATCCTTCCGCCAAATTCAATGTTTATCCACCGGAAGGTTACATGCCGTCCAATTTTTTTCCGGGGTTAACAGCCCTTCCAGGCATAGGATTGCATTGGGTGGACAGAAGCGGTTTTCCAGGAATAAGGAAGGCATTGATCTTAGGAACATACGACGGTGAGTTTACTTTCATTTCACCAATTGTACTTGCTGAAGAAATGCGAAGCGGGAACAGTTCTTCAACGGCTTTTCTCCAGCCACTTTTTTTTCAGGAATCTAATACGTATTATCCAACAAAGTATAATATTTACGCCGACAAAGCCAAGCAAAAGCATTACATCACCCTTAGCGATTTTGTGCTTAGATAAACTCGCTTTTTCACCTGTAAATAACCATTGAACGGGCCTGATTTGTATGTCGTAACCTTGAAGATATGTAAAGGAGCCCGGCAGATGAATAGAAGGATGCATTTCTGCGATTAGAGTTGTATAATCTTGCTCATTCCATTGAGTTGTATGGTTATTGACTTACCAGGATTGGGAATACCATACAACTCATTTTTCCTTTGGACCTATTTGGTTATTTGAAACAATGTCAGGCAAAGAAATGGAGCTTGACGTTGTAATGGCCTTCTGTGTTCCGTTGGTTTTAATAAATCTAAAATCTGTTTTTCAGTTCCTCCTGTATTAGGCTGTCAATTTTTGGTTGGTCAAAGCTGCCAGCGTAAATAACCATGCCCTTTTTGTCAAGAAGTACAATAGTGGGAAAATCGCTAACGCCATATTGATTGGTAACCGTTCCATTGGTGTCAAGGGCGGTGTGGAAAATAGGTTTGTTCTGGTCATAAAAGTTTCTGATTCCTTCCCGGGTGTCATGTGCATTGAGTCCGATGAGTTGAAACTTTTCTTTTTTGTACTTCTCTGCCAGCACGTTTAAATCTGGTACTGCAGCAATGCAATGGCCACAGTTTTTTATCCAGAATTCAAGAAGGATCACCTTTCCTTTCAAGTGGCTGAGTGCCAAAGTACCATTGCCTTCTCCATAGGTCAATTGCCAGTCAGGGGCAATATCGTTGGGCTTTATCAACGCTGTTGTTTTTGCTGAGGCAGGCGTATAATCGCCGGTGTACGAAGAAAAGTACCACGAAAGTTCTGAAGGAATGTTATTATTGTTGGTATCCATGTTGGAAAAAGAAGTCAGCACATAATCTTTGGGTTCTGCATCATTGGTTTGTATAACATGCAGTGGTAAATAGCTTTCTTTATCAACAACAATGTGGTAAACAAATTGCCTTTGCAAGCTGGTAGGTGCAACGTCTCCCAAACCATTCAGGGTTTTGTTTTTCAAAACAAAGGAAAGAAGATAAAAGTTTTGATTATTAATAGTTGTGTCAGCAACTGCCATTAAAACTTCTTTGTCATTGATCAATGAGGGTAAGGCATTTTTAAGTGTGACAGGCGAGTTGACAAAAAAGGACACACTATTAAAGTCATTCAGTTTCGGACGACTGGTTATGTTGATGGTTTTCTTTTTTTTGTCTAGACTAAAGCTTTCTGTACCGTTAAACACCATTTTAAACTGCTCATTCTCTAACTGGAAGCGAAAGCCAGGCGCAGTGGCCGTATCCGTAAAATCCAGATAAACAGTGCCCGACGCTTGGGAATGATAGTTTTCCGAGAAGTAGTTAATACTGCGAAAATATTGATAGCTGATGGTTTGGCAACTTTTTAGCTTATCTGAAAGTTTCTGAAATGCTTCTATTGCCGTGATGGATGCAGGTTCTTTAGGTAATGGTTTTGTTGTAAAGCTTATCAGCAAAAGAGACAGCAATAGGAGCAGGCATAATCTCATAAAATGGCTTATTGATATTTAATACGATAGAATTCGTACATCTAAAGTAAACACGTTTTTTTAAATACCAATTATTTCCTGGAAAGGAATTATTGATTCCAATTAGTCACAGGACAAAATTGATTTTTATGGAGCAAGCCTGTATTAATTTTTGTAGAAGAATGGTGAAAATAACATAATCGAAAACGGGGAATGGCTTTTTGCAGTATGGGTATTTGAAAAACATCTGCTTAGCTCTGACTCTTTTGCTGATTAAATATATACGGATACCAACTTTTTCAAAAGCCCATATTGTAAAAAAACTATGGAGCAACTGTTTAGTTCTTTTCTTGCAGCTTCTTTTCTATGAGTTTGATGATGGCTTTGTTCTTACTTTCTTTAGCTGCAGACAAAACGGTATTGCCCTGGCCATCGATTGCATGTACGTCGGCGCCGTAAGAAAGTAATAATTCTACTATTTCCTTGTTGCCACTTGAAGCGGCATACATCAAGGCTGTTGTATTGAATGCGTCTTTTGCATTAACATCAGCCTTATTTTTAAGCAGCAGCTCAACTATATTTTTGTTCTTGCTAACGTTTATGGCAGTGTTGAGCATCGTTATGTTAAAAGCTCCTGATATTGTAAAATTAGCATCAGCGCCATCTTGAAGTAGTTTAGCGACTTGCTCAACATTATTACGCGTAATTGCCTCATAGAGCTCTTGATTCTTATTCTGACTATAAGCGAGTGAAGAAAGGCAGCAATTGAAAATAAGTACGAATAAAATCTTTTTCATTTTAGGGTGGATTTTAATAGTAGAAACGGAAAGAAGCTTTATGCAGCAGGGATAATTAAGTTCTGTCGCTTAACTCTTGTTCCAATTGTAAAATAGAAATTTTTTGTTGAATACATGTACTTCAGCCCCTGTTGCATGAAGCTTATGTGCTTGTTGCACAACTCAAAAAGTACTGATTTAAAGACGGTTTTTGCTGGAAAAAGGTTTTGAGAATGGCGTATTTAATACTTTATTCTGGTTCGATACCTTATATCTTATGCTCGCCCATCTTCATTTGCATTTAGCCCCTTGCTTTAAGTTGTGCAACAAGCACTTATGTTAGCCGAACGTCTATCAGAAAGTCAAGCTTATTGCTATCCATCCGACCGGCAATAGACTTAATAACACGGAAAGGACTACTACGATTGGATTATTAATGATTTTCACACCAAGTAAAACATATAATGAAAAAACGATTGATGCCAGCAAAGTACCCATTTGAATAAAAAGTCCAGCCGTACTGACAATGCTGTAGATATACTTGTATTCCTTTGAAAACCGGAAGTAATATTCAGCAAGCTCCCTTATGATAGCGACCAAATAGACTATTGTCGGGAACAGTGCAGCTATAACCAAAAGCCGTTTATTGTTTCTGGTAAAACTATTCTCTTCAACTCTTTTGACTGTTCCATATGATTTCGGCTAACGTCAGGCTGTGCAAAAAGGGTGCTTTTTCAAGAAAAGCAATTCTTTAAAACACTCTTGTATAGTTAATTATGTATTTTGAAACTATTAATAACATACCTTTTTGCACAGTCTGACGGTTAGGGCATTTCTGCAGTAGCGGAAGTCTATATTCCGTCAGCCTAAATTTATTGATAAAGTTGAGTAATGCTCACTTGTTCAGCATATATTCTTGAGCCGCGATTGCAGAAATGACATGTTGTGCGAATTGCTACTTCCACTTTTTTTCTCTTTCCTTGAGAATTCGTGAGTTGATCTCCTCTATAGAGGACTCCATGAGATAAGGGATAATTATAGTTTCTAAATCATGCAGTAAGGCATCGCTTATCTCTTGCATATTAAGTGTATATGAGCAAAAACTTTCTGAGTCATAAAATAATTCTTGTTCTGAACCTCTTTTAATTCCGTTAATGATCATGTCATGAGAGACATTGGTAGCCGTTGTCTCATAGTTGACTGAGCCTAGTTTCTCACCCCGAAAAATAATACCTATTCTAATTTTTGGATGATTAAAAAAACCATTGGCGAATCCACCACCTGAAGAATACGAATTCTGCCCAGGTTCATATTCAAACCCATATTTGTCAAGGGCTGTTTTTAAGTGTCCAACAAAGGCATCTAGTTTACGTCTGCTCTCACTCATAATAATTCAATAAATTATCAGCTCTTTGACTTGTACGATAAGCATTTCGCACAACTCGAAAATATACGCCATAATCCAAACTTGCAAACATTGATTATCAAAGTCGTTCTTTGGCGTTTATTGGGTATCTCTTACATCTTAAATACCCAATAAACGCCATAACAGGACATATGGTTTTTTGAAAAAGATAGCCTCATAGCAACAACCAACTGAAATGGAGTTGAAAAACGCCTTACGCTGCGTGGTAAATAGCATAGGGTTTTAAAACATTATTGGAAACTGTCTTAAAAAGCCATATAAATACAGAAAACGCTATTGCAAAAACTGCTCGTACAAGGCCTCGTACCGCGGAACAATATTATGAATATCGAATTTATGGGCATGTGCAGCGGCGGCTTCTTTAAACTGTTGCAGCCGTTCTTCGTCTTTTAAAATGCTTACTGCTTGTTGGCTCATAGTGGCCACGTCGCCTATATTACCCATATAGCCCGTTACGCCGTCTACCATAATCTCGCCCAGGCCACCGGCATTAGTAGATACCACCGGCACGCCGGCCGCCATGGCTTCCAGCGCTGCCAGGCCAAAGCTTTCGTATTGCGATGTCAGCAAAAACAAATCGGCTATGGCCAGGATGTCTTCCATTTGCTCCTGCTTGCCTACAAACCGGATGTCGTCGCACACATTCAGCTGGCGGCTCAGTTCTTCGGCGGTGGCCCGTTCCGGCCCGTCGCCTACAAACAGCAGTTTGCTGGGGATCTGTTTGTTCACCTCGTAAAAGATCTTCACCACATCTTCCACCCGTTTTACTTTCCTGAAGTTGGAGGCATGTAGCAAGATGCGTTCGCCTTCCGGCGCGATCACTTTTTTAAAAGCGTCAATCGGCTTGCGGTTAAAGCGTTGTACGTCTACAAAGTTGTGGATGACCTCTATTTCTTTTTTGATCTTAAAGGTGCGGTAGGTTTCGTCACACAGGTTTTGCGACACGGCGGTAATGGCATCGCTTTGATTGATGGAAAACGCCACCACCGGGGAGTAGGTTTTATCGCGGCCCACCAGGGTAATGTCCGTACCGTGCAGTGTGGTAATCACCGGTATGTTGATGCCATCCTGCTCCAATATTTTTTTAGCCATATAAGCGGCCGACGCATGCGGAATGGCATAGTGCACGTGCAGCAGTTGCAGGTGGTTGTTTTTGATCACATCCACCATGGTGCTGGCCAGCGCTGTTTCGTAAGGCGGGTAGTCAAACAGCGGGTAGGTGGGCACCTGCACCTCGTGGTAAAATATATTGGGTATAAAACCATTCAGCCGAACGGGCTGCTGGTAGGTAATAAAATGTACGTGATGACCTTTTTGTGCCAATGCCTTGCCCAGCTCAGTAGCCAGAACGCCACTACCACCAAAAGTGGGATAACAAACAATGCCGATTCTCATATTGAATTTCCATTAACGAGGTCTAAGGTAAACACAAAAAATAAAAGCGGGCTTTGACGGTAATTAAATTATTGTGGAAAGGCGCAGGCCCGTAATCGATTTTAGCATTAATTTGAGCGCATGAGAAAAGGAACATTAGTTATTAGCTTGTTATTCAGTTCGATGGCTTCCTGGGCACAACAGGAAGATTCCCTTTTTATCCGGCGCCTGGCCGATGAAATACTGGTCAATAGTAAGGCTTATGAAAACCTGCGGGTGCTGACCAAGCAGATTGGCGGCCGCCTGGCCGGATCGCCGCAAATGGTACAGGCCGAGCAATGGGGTTTAAAAGCCATTAAAGAAGCCAGTGCCGATACTGCCTGGCTGCAACAATGCATGGTGCCCCACTGGGTACGCGGCGGTAAGGACGAAGCTTTTGCCACCGTAGGAAAAACCAAAAAAACACTGGATGTAGTGGCCCTCGGCAATTCCGTAGGTTCGCAAAAACCACTGACAGCGGAGGTGATCGAGGTAAAAAGTTTTGATGAGCTGGAGCAGAAAAAAGAGCAGGTCAAAGACAAGGTCGTTTTTTACAACTACCCCTTTAACCCCACATTTGTAAAAACCTTTTATTCCTATGGCGATGCGGTAAAATACCGGGGGCAGGGGCCCAGCCGGGCGGCCAAGTACGGCGCCAAAGGCGTGATTGTGCGCAGCATGTCGCACAGTGCCGACAACCATCCGCATACCGGTTCTACCAGCTACAACGATTCTTTTGCCAAAATACCGGCCGTGGCCATTGGCCTGAGAGATGCAGAATGGTTAAGCCAGTCTGCCGGTAAAGGTGCGGTAAAAGTAACCATGCATACCCATGGCAAAATGCTGCCCGATGCCGTTGGTCATAACGTCATTGGCGAATTAAAAGGTACACAGTTCCCCAACGAATTTATTACCGTCGGCGCTCACCTGGATAGCTGGGACAATTGCGAAGGTGCCCACGACGATGGCGCTGGCTGCGTACAAACCATAGAAATTTTAAGAGCCTTTAAGGCACTGGGTTATCAGCCTAAAAGGACCATTCGTTTTGTGCTGTTTGCCAACGAAGAAAATGGTTTGCGCGGCGGTTTGAAGTATGCCGAAGAAGCCGTGAAAAAAGGGGAGAAACACATCTTTGCGCTGGAAAGCGATGCCGGTGGCTTTACACCCCGGGGTTTTGGTTTTACCATGCAGGACGAAACTTTTGCTAAAGTGCAAGGCTGGAAAAACCTGCTGAAACCTTATGGCGCTTCTGAGCTAACGCTGGGGGGCGGCGGTGCCGATATTGGCCCTTTGAACCGTACCCAGCAAACGCCGGTGGCCGGCCTGCAACCCGACTCGCAGCGCTATTTTGACCTGCACCATGCCCGCAACGATACCTTTGAAGCCGTCAACAAACGAGAGCTGGAACTGGGCGCCGTCAACATGGCCGCACTCATTTACCTGGTGGATAAGTATGGTTTGTAGTGAAGTTTAAAGTTTAAAGTTCTCGAGTTCACCAGTTCACTTGTTCATGAGTTGGATCGCTGATTTCACGGATTTAAAAAGGATTTCTCAGATTAGTGAAAGTGTATGGGGTTTTGAAAGAGTTGAATGGTTCAAAAGCCCATGCTCCTTTCTTTTTTTTATTTTACCTTTTTCATTGCCTCCCGCTCTACCGGGGAGGGACTGAGGGAGGGGCTAAATGTGGGTAATTACAGGCCAGTTTTGATGCAGTTCCTTGGGTGTACTTTTTGAAAAGACTATAGTAAAGAGTATTTTTAAGAAACAATCATGGCATACCCAACCAATGCATCGGCATTTTCCGGCAGGCGCACCAGGATCGGCAGGATCTTACTGGGCTTATTTTTGATCCTGCTGCTGGCGTTCGGGGGCTATTTTTACTGGAAGTATTTCTTCACCTACAGCAGCGGCAACCGTTATGGCTTGTTGCAAAAGTTTTCCTACAAAGGCAACATTTTTAAAACCTACGAAGGCGAGCTGATCCTGAGCAGCATCCGGGGCAATAACAATGTAGCCCTGGCTTCGGAAAAGTTTTATTTTTCGGTGACGGACAATGGCGTCGCCAACCAGTTGATGAACCTGCAGGGCAGGTTTGTTACCGTACATTATAAAGAAATGAACGGCGCCTTGAGCTGGCGCGGCGAGTCGAAATATATTGTAGATAGTGTGCAGGTAGATGCAGAGGACAACCGCTTCAAAAACCCATATTAAGTTGACTGATGACAGATAGAAAGTCTTTCAAAGACCCATACGCAACATTCAACACTAAACAACTCAACTACTCAACCATTCAACTCTTTCAAAACCCCATATCACTGCTTTATCTGCGAAATCCTTATCAAATCTGTGTAATCTGTGATTCAACTTGTGAACAAGTGAACCCGTGAACTTTAAACCTCAAACTTTAAACTTAAACTCTCTTTACTGGCTCAGGATTAAAAAAATCGCTGGCCGCTTGTGCAGCTGGGGTAGGGTGGTTTTCCACTGTTGGGCCGCTTGGGTTTTTACCATTTCTGTAGGTGCCGTAAGGTCTACTGCTACGCAAATGAGCGTTTGCGGGTGCAGGGTTTTAGTGAGGGTTTCCAGCAGCTGGTTGTTGCGGTAGGGCGTTTCAATAAATATTTGCGTGCAACTTTTTTGTTTGGATTCGGCTTCCAGTTGCCTGATGGCTTTTACCCGCTGCGCCACCTCTATGGGCAGATAACCAACAAACTGAAATTGCTGGCCGTTCAGGCCGCTGGCCATCAGTGCCAGTAAAATGGAGTTGGGACCCACCAGCGGTTTCACCGTTACGTTCAATTGCTGTGCCAGCTGTACCAGTTGCTGGCCCGGGTCGGCCACACCGGGACAACCGGCTTCGGATATAAAACCGATGGTTTTTGCTTCTTTTACCTTTTGCTTAAACTGTGCGGCGGCTTCATCGGTCACTTCTTTCATGTTGTACCACTCGTAATCGTCAATCACCATTTCCTTCCACAGCATTTTCAAATAACGGCGGGCGGTCCGTTCGTTTTCTACAAAAAACACCTGGCATTGCTTTACTGCTTCTAAAATATAAGCGGGTAAAGGTTCTGTTACACCTTCTGCCAAAACCGTAGGAATCAAATAAACCGTGGCTGCCATTATGCTGTTTTAATTTTATGCAAACTTAAGGTAGCCGCTACAACAGCATAAGCCGGCGCCAGTATCCAGCCAATTAAAATAACACCGTGCATCAGGTAAAACATCAGGCCGTTGCCAATGGCAAGCCCTTTGTGCCGGGAAATAAAGCCGATGCTAGCGGAAGGTGACAGCTTGTTGCGCTCCAGGCTGTAGTCGATCATGGAAAAACCATAATAATAGCACTCAATAAACAAGGCAATGAGGGGTGCTATCCAGCCCACCAGCGGCACCAGAGACAGCAGCAACAAGGTAACGATATAGATTGTTTGCCAGAGCGTGTTGCGCACCGCCAGTTTGGTGCCCCGCCAGGCATCTTTGGCCAGCTGCGAAAACGAAAAAGGAAAGTCCCGCTCTTCCAGAATGCTTTGCGTTTTTTCGCTCAGGTAAGCAAACACCGGCGAGCCGATAATAAGGAACAGGTATTTGAACAGGGAAAAGTAAAGGAGCACCAGGATCAGCCGCAGCATCAGCCCGATCATCACGAACAAAAAACTCAACCATTCACTGCGCTGGCGCTGCAACCAGGCTTCCAGGCCTATCTGGTGGCTGAGCCAGGTAACGGCATTGTCGGACGATTGCCAGAAGAAATACATGCCCACTACAAAAAGCAGGGTATAGATGATGCCGGGTATCAGGATCCATTTCCACAGCTTGTGCTGGCGGATAAAGGCGTGGGCTTCAAAATACGATTGTATGGCAATGATGATTTCTTTAAGCAAATGTTACATTTGAGTGCGTAAATATATTGTAATTCAATAGAGGTGCAAGCCGTATTCTGATGAGCGCATGAAAAAGTTACCCCTTTCATTTTATTTGCGGGACGATGTGGTGCAGATCGCCCACGACTTGCTGGGCAAGGTTTTGGTGACCAACTGGCAGGGCCAAACCACCGCGGGCCGTATTGTAGAAACTGAAGCCTACGCCGGCGCCCTGGACAAGGCATCGCATGCCTACAGGGGCAAAACGCCGCGTACCGCCGTGATGTTTGAAGAAGGCGGCACCGCTTATGTTTATTTGTGTTACGGCATTCACCAGATGTTCAACATTGTAACCAACGGGTCCGGTACGCCGCATGCTATTTTGATCAGGGCGGTAGAGCCGCTGCAGGGGGTAGAGGTGATGCTGGAACGAACCGGCAAAAAGAAGCTGGATGCGACACTCACCCGCGGGCCCGGCAATGTGGGCAAAGCCATGGGGTTTCATACCTCGCAATGCGGGAGGTCTTTGCAAAGTGATGAGTTGTTTATAGCCGATGACCATTTTGTGGTTACCGACAGTTTGGTAGGCACCTCGCCCCGCATTGGTGTAGACTACGCCGGTGCCGATGCCCTGCTGCATTACCGCTTTTTTATGAAAGGCAATCCCTATGTGAGTGGAAAAATAAAATAGCACGGCCCACTGCGGCTGTGCAGAGCATTGTATATTAGAGACGTGAAACGTGAGAGGATAAGCGTGAGACGACAGGGCCAACTTTTTCACGTTTGTCGATTCACGTTTCACGGCTGTTGAGTCTGATCCACAAATTTTATTATCAACAAACTGTCTGCTTGAAAACGATTGTTTCTAAAAACATCCTGCTGATCCTGTTAAGCGCTGTAGCGGCGTTGCTGGTGCTTTTCTATAATCCATTTGGTGTATCGCCAGACGCCAACAAAGTAATAGCGGTGGCGGCGCTGATGATTGCGTTATGGGTTTCTGAAGCTTTGCCCATGGCGGTGGTGGCTTTGTTTCCACTGGTTATTTTTCCCATGGCCCGCATTGCACCGCTGGATGCGACCGCTTCGTCTTATGCCAACCCCGTCATCTTTCTTTTTATGGGTGGTTTTTTGCTGGGCCTTGCCATTGAAAAATGGAACCTGCACCGCCGCATTGCATTGAACATTGTAAAGCTAACGGGTACCAGCGGCAACAGGATCATAATGGGTTTTATGATGGCCACCGGCCTGCTCAGCATGTGGCTGAGCAATACCGCTACCACCATGATGATGTTTCCTATTGCTTTGTCGGTGATACACGTGGTGCGGGAAAATCATCCGGCGCAGAAAGGTCTGGCCAACTTTTCCCTGGCGCTGATGCTGTCCATTGCCTTTGCCTCCAACTTTGGTGGCATTGCTACCCTCATTGGCACGCCGCCCAACGTGGCCTATGCTGCCTATATTCAAAAGCAGTACAACTATACGGTTGATTTTTTCCGGTGGATGCTGGTGTGTACGCCCCTGGCCGCCCTGCTGCTGTTTTGCCTGTACCAGGTAATGGTAAAATGGCTGTATCCCAACGGCATGAAAGAAGATGAAGCCACCCGCCAGCTGATCCGTAATGAAGTGCACGGGCTGGGTGTTTTTTCCAAGGCAGAAAAACGGGTGCTGGGTATTTTCCTTTGTACGGCGGCGCTATGGATAACCAAGGACCTGATCAATAAAATAGGGGTGATCAAGCTGGACGATACCATGATTGCCCTGATGGGTGCCATTGCCTTGTTTATTTTCAGAAGCGGGGATGAGAAGCGCGACCAGCCCCTGCTGGACTGGAGCGATACAAAAAACATGGCATGGGGTATTTTGCTGTTGTTTGGTGGTGGTATTGCCCTGGCATCGGCGCTGGAAAAAGCCGGCCTGATAGAGCAGCTGGGGCAGTGGTTTGCCCGGTTTGCCACCAGCCGCTTGATGATCATTTTCCTGGTAACGTTCATTGCCATGTTCCTGAGCGAGGTGATGAGCAATGTAGCGCAGGTGATTGTGTTTGCGCCGGTGGTAAGCGCCCTGGCCGACGCCATGCACCTGCATCCCCTACAACTGGGCATACCCATGACACTGGCCGCCAGCTGTGCCAGCATGCTGCCCATGGGTACGCCGCCCAATGCTATTGTGTTTTCCAGCGGCTATATCAAACTGCACCAGATGACGCGGGTAGGGTTTGTCATGAATATCATTGCCGTGATCCTTATTACGTTGTTCAGCTGGCTGGTATTACCGCTGGCGTTTGGTATTTAACCAGGCTCATGGGAAATAAAGAAGTTGGGACGCCGGCCATACGTAAACTTGCTTGTTCTTTTTAATGTGACATTGATTTCAGCTGCTTGTAAAAGTCTGATGAACAAAGCCTTTTTTCAAAAGAAAAAGGATGAGTTGTTGATATGATGAATTATTTTTATGTGCTGGTTCTTTTAGTTAAATTTATGAGCATCTTAAGCCTTCGCCCTGTTGTAACTTTTCTTCTACCCCGTCAAGATGGTCATCTTTACTCATGAGCTTTAGCTTTATTTATTCACTTTAAAAAAGTTAAGTCATGCTGGTAATTGCTCATCATTTTATCAATGATCCCGAAGCTTTCTGGGCTATAAGCAACCAGTCTGTAGCCAGTCTTCCTGCTAGCGTCAGGCTCCATTCTGTTTTTCCATCCAGGGATTTAAAGACCGGTACCTGTGTGTGGGAGGCCGCCACTGTGGGTGAGGTGCAGGATTTGCTGGATCGCACTGTTGGAAACATCAGTAAGAACGTGTGTTATGAAGTAAGAGAGGACATGGCTATGGGCCTGCCTCAGAAAACCATGGAAGCAGCCATGTCATAACTACTGCATTACCATGAAAGCTGATCAGGGCAAGTCCTGCGCCGGGGCTTGCTTTTTTGTTGTGGCGAGCAAATCATGGCGGGGTTTACTGCCTGATGCAACCGCTTAAAGCGGCATGGGAGAAGATGCGTAACTTTACAACAGTTCTTTTTAGTTACCTAAAACTTCGCTATATGAACTACCTGCAACGCCTTGAATACTGGGGTGAAAGGCACCACCCTAAGTGGGTTGATATTATACGTATAGCTTTGGGAATATTTCTTTGCTACAAGGGGTTTGCGTTTCTGCAAAACATGAGTGGGATGATTGACCTGATGCGTAACCGTATGTCGTTTGGTTCTTTTTCCCTCTTATTGTTAGGCCACTACATTGTATTTGCCCACCTGACGGGCGGCTTTTTGCTGGCCATAGGTGTGCTCACCCGCTTTGCCGCATTGATTCAAATACCCATATTGCTGGGTGCTATTGTTTTTATCAATATGTCATCCGACATGTTTCAGCCATTTTCAGAGTTACTCGTTTCTATTGTGGTATTGTTACTGCTGATCTATTTTTTGATTGCCGGCAACGGGCAGTGGTCGCTGAGTGACTTTTTAGCCGAGGACCGGGATGAACATAGGCGGTCGCCGGAAACCTGACAAGGCGTAAAGCGGAACTTTGTTTATTTGAGGGGTAGTACCAGTCTCCGTTGGTATTGGCATGCCTGCAGTTGCTCAACTCTATTTCTTTTTCGGCAGCTGACCTGTTGATGCTGCTAAAAGAAAGTGACTTTGTATTGCTGATCGTTATTGTTTTAACTGGTTAAGCCGCAGCTTTTGACACTGGCACTACAGTTTGTTTGTCAACTGCTCTATGGAAAATAAAATACAGGCTGCAGGTTTAGTTTCCTGCTTTGAAGCCAACGGGAACTTTCAGATCTCCTTTATCGTACATGTTGAGATACAGAATGGCCGTATCCTGGCAGCCTTCCCAATACACTTTATACCGGTCCAACATTCCATGATTATTGAAACCATTGGGTGTTTTAAAGCCACAACAGCTGCCCGTTCTATGGTATTGAATAGCCTCGCCATTGGGGCCGGATAAACCATTCAAAAATCTTCTTTCATTTAAGGGGCCACTCATTTCAGCCGCACCTCCTACCTTAATGGGATTGGATGGGTTATAGCCATACGTTTTATCGGTTGCTGATTCAACCAACTTGTAGGTCTGCTCATCCAGGAATTCTATTTCCTGGGTTCTGGTATGGCCTGATGAGAATTCACCGGAAACAGACGCCCGTATGCGTTTGGAGTTGGAACAGGCGCTAAGAAGAAGTGCCAGAAAGACCAAAAAAATTATACTTCTCATATGCAGTTGTTTTAAGTGCTTCATTATGAGTGCTCAGTCGGCCATGCGCTGCAGCACGCTAATCGGTTTCTCTAATATAATTCTGAAGCTTTGTTTTTGCAAAGCTGACTGATTACTTTTAAACGTGTTCATAATGGCAGTTCATGGGGAGTGAAAGTTCCATTGCCTTCTGCCTTAAAGGTTTAAAAAGTACTCCCGGCATTCAGAAGCATTTATGTAAAGTCTATTGGTTCTTACTTCCTATAGAATGTATGCACTGGCTTCCTCGCAGATTGATTGTTGTAGATTCATATGTCAATTTGTTGAGGCTTGTTTGATGGTAAACGTCACGAAATCAGATCCCCTGATTTACTTATGCAACCCCTGATCGTCATTGCTGTTTTGCGGTTTTTCCCGGCTGCAGATGGCCGCTTTTCATTTTAGGGCAACCCGTTGCTACCTGCTGGTACAAAATTGAACCGGAGTGGTTCCACAAATAATGACTTTTTACTGTTCAGCTTGCATTATCTGACCCTACAGATTAATTCTACATAAGGAAAATACTGCATATATCATCCTCCCTACAAATACTTCCTTATAGTATCTGACTATCCTTACCGATTTTCTTCACCACCCAACACTTGGATTATGTCTTGGTCAATACAACCACCTGCCCGGCAGGCTTGTTTTAACCATTACCTGATTTATGGTATCTGCTTTTTCTTGCTATTAACAGCAGCCTGCAATAAAGATGATGATGAAGATAGCACGGTTCCGCAAAGCGCCGATTACGATATTGTGATAACGGGTCAGCCAGGTTTTGTTACAAACGGCCAGCCTACTTATTCGGGTAGTTTTCAAATTCAGGGTATCCTGGTAGTACGGCCTACCATTGCGGACGGAACTCAGTCCAATGGTGTCAATCCTATTGAAATAGGAATCTTTACCAATCCTAATCCTTTAGGGGGGCGGCAGGTGCCTTATATTTTGGCACAAACACTTCGCTTTCCAACCTGGTAGGTTCTACGCTGGGGTGCCAGCAACATAGACGTGATTATTGTAAAGATGGATCAGGCAAAGAAGTCCGTCAACATACAACTGGACGGCAACATTACCGGTTTGCCAAGGGCCCGGCTCAATGTGCTTAACATTTACAACCTAACCAGTGGAGTAACTGCCCAGATACACAATATCCTGGATGGTACCATTGATATTTCTTTTGATGGAGAAAACATCCAGGGGGCCATTGACCTGGGCGGCTGTTCCGGCTTCCAGGGCCCTTTATCACCTCGCTATACAGGGGCACATTCAGTGGTGCCCGCAGATAGGGCTCTAACAAAAGCTTTCGCTGCTGAAGCTAATAACTGCCCTTAAGGCGGTAAAATTGAGTAACAGCCGATTGAGTGTTTCATTAAAATCACAGAAAAGCAAATCCGGTAAGAACGTGCCCAAACTTAATACGCTCTATGCCCGTGGTAAACTATGTTACTATGGTTGCGTAATTCTGGTTGTATGCAGGTAACCTGGTGCTGCTGTTAAAAGAGATTGAAGAAAGTGTAACGGAAAGAAGGGCAGCGATGCCGTCCATCCGCCATGGTGTTTTTAAAAAGTTCATATCAAACACCTCGCAATAAACTAAATGGTGATGACTTTTTCACTGGGTTTGCAAATCACCGCGGTACTGGTATTTCCATTTATCAGCCTTGTGCCATATCAGGTGTAGAATCGTAATGCTAATGATGTAAATGTACTTGGTTGCCTGTAGACTGGGCTGTAGTTATGCTTTTGAGCAATGCGCTTGCAGCACATTTAATATGAGCTGTCGTTAAGATTAGGACTGCCGCAGAAGTACGTGAAAGATTCTGTTCTACAAAGAATCCTCAGGTTGGTATTCGTTCGTTCCCCATTGCAGCACTTCTACCTTTACCTGTATACGGCCTTCTTTTACCATGCCCAATTTTTCCGCCGCACCTTTTGACAGGTCAATGATAACGCCTTCCGCTACGTTCTTGTCTGTTGGTCCACGGTCAATAATACGTACGTGCACCGTACCACCTTGTTCCAGGTTCGTTACCCGCGCCACGGTGCCAAGCGGGTAGGACGGATGCGCTGCTACCATTTCCCGGCTGCGGAACGTTTCTCCGCTGGCGGTTTCTTCGCCTTCAAACGCATGGCCGTAATAAGATGCCAGCCCGGTCTGGGTTTCTTTTATGGCTATCGTGTCTTTTGTGGCAGGTGAGGGGCCGGTACCGGAAGTACAATGAACAACGGCCGTGCAAGCCAGCATGAGCAGCGCCTTAAAAGTAGTGGCGTGGGCATAGTGAAAAAAAGAGGACGACTGAGAGGAAAGTTTCATAAACCGGTTTATGCGAAATGTTGCACATGTCGATCTGCTTCATAAAGTTACTATAACTGGTCTTACAAATACCTGGTAAACCCTTTACTGTTCTGCTGGTTGAAGATTCTAAACATACATCAGAAAAGTCGAGCAACTGTATGGTTATTGAAGAGACCACCTGTTAAAACTCCAGACAATCTAAAAAGTGAACGGCTATATTACGCGCCACCAAATGGAATTCCAACTTTTTACGCACCTTACTAAAAGGCTTTTACTTCAAATGCCTATAGTGGTTTGAATTTAATTATTAATCAGCTTGTAAGGCTACCGTAGACTTTGTCGAATTAATTTATATTGTTGACCAGAGTTCTTTAGGCCTTGCATCAGCCATGTCTTCTTTGGCTCTTAAAGGAAAAGATTAATTAATAAAAGAGCGCCAGGAAAAGCGCCTACCAGTGACCGTAGGATTTTAAGGACAGCTTAGATTGACAGAATGCTATCAGTGGAGGGGCACCGCACAGCAGCCTCACGTTTTCACTAATACCAAACCGCTATCAAGATAGGTTTATGATGATGACAAAGTAAATTCCTTCAAAATCCCATAGTACGAGTGTCGCAGTTTTGCACTTGCACTATTGCAACAATAACATTTCGTTTTCTTGATAGTAGTTTGGTATCATGTATAAAAGAGTTACTGAGGTTCAAAATATGTTCGTCAGGCAACATAGGCGCAATACGCTGTTGGCTGCTTGCTTGTGAGGTAATGATTTTATTTGAGGCTGAACTTTTTCGTCCAAGGTTTAGACCCTTAATGAGCTCCGAAACCCCCTTACGGCATAGTAGGAAGACGCACCATTGTGATACACGAAGACATGGCCGTAGCGGTAGTCCGCAAAAAGGGCACCGCCAAGTTTTCTGATGTCAGCAGGTGTTTGCACCCAGCTCGACGTTTTTGTATCGAAAGCCCCAAGTTGCTGCAGTTCCCTGTATTGTTCTTCCGTCAAAAGCTCAATGCCCATGGCGGCTGCCATATCAAGAGCGTTGTTTTCTGGCTTATGTTCTTTCCTAGACTGCTGACCTTCGCGGTCATAACAAACACTTCGGCGGCCTTTAGGGCTTTCCGCCGAACAATCATAAAAAATGTATTCACCTGTCTTTAAATCATGCCCAACAACATCGGGTTCTCCGCCGGTTCTTTCCATTTCATAGAGCGACCACAGTTTTTCAGTTTTGGTTTTCAGCCTTGCTTGTACTTTATCCCATTCAAGATCTTTATGGCGGCTCCTGTTTTTCTCAAAACGGGCTTTCAATACGCTTAGCAGCTCCCTTTGTTGTTCTGGTGACAATTCCTTCTCGTTTCCCTCTGCCATAATGTGTTTTTTTGTTTACAAATGTCGGATTGTGTATTCGCATAGATTTGGTAAACGAACGAGCAACTGCATATTGCAAATGATGGCTTGATGATTAATCTTGCAGTGATTTCCAGTTATGTGGAAGTAGTTCTTTGATTTGGTTGATAGGATGCATGGGTAAACGGGTGAGTACAT
>JAEWAC010000113.1 GCA_023391895.1 Bacteroidota bacterium | reverse complement strand
GCCATAATTTCTTTGATAGATACACAAACGGGTCTAGCCGTTTATAGTAAACTTTTGAAACCCGGTGAAACTTGGGATGAAATTGTGGATTTATTAGCAGGATATTCCTATCAAATAATAATTGTAGCAAGTGGAGTTGAGATTGACGCCTCGGCAAGTATGTATTATCGCCCAGGACAGTTATTTTATGAGGATATTAATAAGCCTATTGGAGGAGTCAGGGTTGCAAAAGTTATCACATCAAATGAATCAGATGGAAAAGTTTCAATCAAAAAATATAATTATCACTCCTTTGATTCACCAGAGTTCTCCTCAGGTGGCCTAATAACAGAGCCGCTTTATGAGAATTACATACATAATAAGGTTTCCTGTGACGGTCCTAGTAATGATTGGGGGTCAGATGTGATTACATGTGGATTCAATATTTGTGACTACATCTCAATCTACTCTAATACAATCAATACATTGTTTCTGTATGGGGGCTCTCCTGTTTATTACCGCTCAGTTATTGAAAGTTTTGGTGACAATTATGAGAATGGAGGTGTAGAACATCACTTCATGGTCTTCCCCGATATGGCAGGGATCAATAGAGTTGGCAATAATGTTCATGGCGCTCCATTAACCAGCTATGGTTATAAAAACGGGTTAGAAACCTACCAGCATATGTTCAAAATGAACAGCGGTACCATTGTGTCAGTTAAAAAAGTTATAACTACTTATAAAGAAGATAGTAGGGTAGATCAAGCTTTTACAGCTTATATTGCTTCGAAGAAGTATAATGTTTTTTGCCAAAATACTACACCAAGTGAAGATGAAATTAATGCTTATAATCTAATCGAGTACTCAATTTTACAAAAGTGGATATATGCAGATACTGTACGAACACTTACATATAATACCAATGGCCAGCAATACATTGAAGAAAAGATAGTATATGAGTACGGAAATCCATTACATGCGCTACCGACAAAGGTAACTACGTTTACCAGTGATAATAAGCAACATGTTACAAAGAACTTCTATCCTCTAGACTTAACTTTAACGGGAAGTGAAGAAGCTGCCAGAACTACCTTGATTTCCAAAAACATAGTTTCACCGGTTTTGAAGCATGTAATTGAAAAAGAGAATGCTCCGTTAACTACCATTCAAACAAATTATAATGTATTTCCAAGTGGGTTGGTCCTTCCTTACACGCAGCTTGTGTCAATTAAAAGTAGTCCATTAGAAAACAGGCTGTGGTTTCCTGCGTATAATAACAATGGACGTTTGCTTGAGCAAAAGAAAAGCAATGATATCACTATTTCTTATTTGTGGGGTTACAATCAGTTATATCCAGTCGCACAGGTTTTAAATGCTCCTTCAGATCGGATAGCTTATACATCTTTTGAGTCGGAGGATTATGGTGGTTGGTCTTTGAACCCCGGCGGGGCTGTTCAGAATAGTGATCTCATCACCGGCAAGAAAACCTATTCGGGCGGGGTGAACCTTACGGTTCCCACTGGCAATTACGTGGTGACCCTTTGGGGTGCGGGCAACGTAACGGTCAATGGTCAGGCTGGTACGCTACGGGGGGAAAGTACAAGAGATGGCTCTTGGCGTTTTCTTGAGTGGACGCTCACCAATGTAAGTTCTATTCAAGTGTGGGCCGATAACATGGATGAGGTGCGGTTCTATCCGGTAGATGCTCAGATGACGACTTACACCTTTGAGCCGCTGGTGGGCATGACGTCGCAAACTGATGCCAACAATCGCACCACCTATTATGAGTACGACAGTTTTGGGCGGCTGAAGCTGGTCAGGGACCAAGACTTTAACATTGTAAAGAAGTTCTGCTACAACTACCAGGGCCAGGCCGAGACATGTAATTGATAACGATACACGCTCCTTATATGAAACCTATTTTATTCATTTCCCCTCTACTGTTCTTTACCCTTTTGTGGGCACCCCTGCTGACCCATGCCCAGGATATTACCCCCCACAAGCCTTTGCCGTATGGTGATGGCACCATGGTTAACTCTATACGCACCTGGGAGGCCGCAAGGCCCACTACAAATCCTAACAGTATTACCACCACCTCACCCGTCAGCGAGTTTAAAATGACCACCCTATACCTAGACGGGCTGGGCCGCCCCCTGCAAACAGTGGTCCGGCAAGGCTCACTCATAACGGATGCCTCCAACCCGGCCTCTGCTGCCGGTGCCAAAGACCTGGTAGGCCCGGTGGTGTACGATGAGTTTGGCAGGGAGGCAAGAAAATACCTGCCCTATGCCGCACCCGATGCTACGGGTAGCTTTAAAATGGACCCCTTTGGGGATCAGTCCACTTTTTACAATACCACTACTGCTCCCATTTACGGTCAGGGTGAAACCTATTTCTATGGCAAGACCGAGTATGAGGCTTCTCCATTGAACCGGGTGGACCGGACCTATGCCCCTGGTGATAGTTGGGTCAGCGGGGCTGGCAAAGGTGTGAAGCTGAAATACTGGACCAATACGGCTACCGATTCAGTCAGGATATGGACAGTAACCAATAGCAGTACAGCCGGCACTTTTGGCACCTATACCACCAATGGGGTGTACGGGGCCGGCGAGCTGTACAAAACCGTAACTGAAGACGAGCAGGATAAGCAGGTTATTGAATATAAAGACAAGGAAGGCCGGGTGGTCCTGAAGAAAGTTCAACTGTCGGCCAGTGCCGATCTCGGACTAGGTAGCGGACATAGCAGCTGGCTTTGTACCTATTATATTTACGATGATTTGGGGCTGCTTAGGGCCGTAGTTCAACCCAAAGCCGTAGAACTGTTGCGGGGCAATGGATGGGTCTTAACAACCGATATGCTGAATGAACTGACCTTTCGCTACGAGTATGACGAGCGGGGCCGCATGATGGTGAAAAAAGTAGCCGGGGGCGGAGCTGTGCAGATGATGTATGATGCCAGAGATCGCCTGGTGATGACCCAGGATGCCGTACGGAAGCTGGCGCAGCAATGGCTGGTGACAGTTTATGACGCCTTAAACCGGCCAGTCTCTACCTACCTTATTACCGATCCTGCCAACTACAATAATGCAACCTATCACAGGGTGCAGGCTGCGGGAAGCATTGCCTATCCAAATGTGGCGGCTTATACCAATACATGGGTCACGGAAATCCATTATGACAATTATGAGGGCCTTCCTTCGGGGCTTTCCAGCACCTTAGACAACAGCGGTTATGCTGCTTTTCTGACCGCTTCCTCTACTGCTCCTGACTGGGCCGAGCTCATCACGGCCTCCTCCCGCACCAAAGGCATGGTCACCTGGACAAGGGCCAGGGTACTGGGTACCAGCAATGATTATATAGAGTCGGTTAACCTATATGATGAAAAGGGCAGAGTGATACAGGTGCAGTTTTACAAGGAAGCCCGTGGCAAGGAGGTGTTCACGACTCAGTATGATTTTACTGGCAAGGTGCTGGGAACCCACATGAAGCATGTCATGAAAGGCACCGTACAGCAAACCTTCGAGGTGGCCACCCGAAATACCTATGATGAACTGGGCCGGCTGATTCGAGTGGAGAAAAAGACGGTGCCGCAGGTGGGGGCGGACTGGAAAACCGTTTCCACCCTAGCGTATGATGCCCTGGGGCAACTCAGAAAAAAGAGCCTCGGCAAAGACCCTGCTGATATCAATAAGGCCCTGGAAGAACTGGTTTACGACTATAACATCCGTGGCTGGCTGCTGGGCATGAACAGGGCCTATGTAAAGTCTACCGCCAGCACCACCAGCCGCTTTGGCTTTGACCTGGGGTACGACAAAAAAGACTTTTCTCTAACGGTTCAGGGGAGCAGTATCGCTAAAAGCTTTGGTGCCGCCCAGTACAATGGCAATATTGGCGGCCTGCTGTGGAAATCGACCGGTGATGATGAGATCCGCAAGTATGACTTTTCCTACGATGCGGTGAACCGGTTAAGCGGGGCCGGCTTTACCCAGTTCAGCACTAAAAACGGGATCAATGAGTTTAACCTGGATGCGGGCATTGACTTTTCGGTCTCGAACCTCACGTACGATGCTAATGGCAATATCCTCTCCCAGGATCAAAAAGGCTGGAAGGGCACGGGAAGCGACTATATTGACCGGCTTAGCTACACCTACTTCAACGGTGGCAATAAATTAAGGGCGGTGACGGAAAATACGGCCATTGGCACCATGGACAACAGGCTGGGGGATTTTACCGATAGGAATAATACGGCTACCGATTACGGCTATGACCTGAACGGCAACCTGATCACCGACCTGAACAGGCGGATCGGTTCCACCACAGGCATCGACCGGACCACCGGCACTGCCATCGCCTACAATCTTTTAAACCTGGTGGAAAAGGTAAACCCGAAAGCCGATGATGGCACCAGCAAGGGGAACATCCAGTACGACTATGATGCCTTATCAGGCACCCGGTTTAGAAAGGTCGTGACGGAAAATCCGGCTGCCGCCAACGGGAACCGTACCATTACTACTACGACGCATTATATCAACGGCTTTGTTTATGAAAGTAAAAAATACGTGCCCACCAACCCGAATGAGGCCAATTATGAACACCGCCTGCTTTTTATCCTACAGGAGGAAGGCAGAATGCGGCCCCTGCGGGAGGCAGGCGGCACGATCACTGGCTTTACCTATGATTATTTTGTAAAAGACCACCTGGGCAATGTCCGGATGGTGCTGACCGAGGAGCAGCAGACCAACTTTTATCCGGCCGCTACCCTGGAAGGAAGCATGGTTACGGGGGATAAATCTATGATCAGCTGGGAAAAGCAGTTTTATGCTATTGATGATAACCATATAAGAACCCGTTCACAGATTCCTTCCTGGACCACCAGTCTTGATTACGACAACAACAACGGCAATCCGCCTTACAACGCCGTGGCCTCCGGCTCTTATCCTGCTGATCATGCGGTGAGCGATGGGGCGGAGAGTGACCGGCTCTACCGGGTGAACGGAAGCACCAACAAGACCGGTCTTGCCATGGCGGTGAAGGTAATGGCGGGCGATGTGATCAACATCCATGGCAAGTCTTATTACCACTCCGATGAAACCTTTACCAACAGCAACTCCACGGCACTGGTCCTGACCGATATTTTAAATGCTTTTCTGGGGTCGCCAGGGAATGCAGCGATGGCGAAAGGGCTTACTGCTACTCAGATGGAGGGCTTGAATAATGGAAAAGTTCCTGCTTCCTTCATAAGGGGCAATAATGGTGAGACCAGCACAATACCCAAAGCGTTTATCAACTTCATGTTTTTGGATGAGCAGTTTCGGTATGTAGAAGGCAACTTCAGCCCGGTGGGAGGCAGTGGCGGGGTCAAAAGCCACTGGTTTACAGATGCGGTACTGCGCAATATTGTTGTACAGAAGTGTGGATATTTGTATGTTTATGTGAGCAATGAGAGCAACGTGGATGTGTTCTTTGACAACCTGCAGGTGATCCATACCAGAGGCCCAATCCTGGAAGAAACCCATTACTATCCCTTCGGACTCACAATGGCGGGGATCTCATCAAAGGCTATGGTGTTCGGGGGGCCTGAGAATAAAAAGAAATGGAACTCAGGAAGTGAATTGCAAAGCAAAGAATTTAGTGATGGTAGTGGATTAGAGTTATACTCTACATTTTATAGAAGTCTTGACCCACAGTTAGGACGATTTTGGCAGGTTGATCCCAGACCAAACTTTTCTGAAAGCCTTTATGCAGCAATGGGAAACAACCCATTGTCAAATAGTGATCCTCTTGGAGATACAGCAGTTGTAAGGTGGCGCAGCGGTTTTTTAGGACTTGGACGGCGGCACGAGGCAAGATATGTTGGAGATCAGTGGATAGATTCAAAGACTAGGGAAACAGTTGATGTAAGTGGTGCCTCCAAAAATGCAAGGCGGATGATGAATGATTATAGTGGACTTAACCAAAATAGTGCCTTTGATCCTGTTACTGATAGAATAAATACCGATGAGGCCAATGTTGTTTTGACTAATTCTAAAAAGGCCGAAACTGATCCTAATAATGCTTTTCGAAGTGGATCTTCAAAAGAATTAGTGGTTAACTTATCCAAATCGGCTAAAATGAAAGCTGAATTAAATGTAGGAAATGTGCCAGTCCGTTTAAATAGCCAGCAAGTAATGGGACACGAGTTAGGACATGTTAATGACATATTGAATGGCAAACCAGCTGGGCATTTTCAGTCGAGCATAACAAATATGTTAGGTTATACTCATTTTACTATTTCTTTATCGGAAACTAACGCCATGTATTGGGAGAATATTTTGCGTGCCCAAGCAGGTTTACCCTTACGTAAAAATTTTTTTTATACAAACAACTCGAAAGTAAGTTGGTCAAACGGTGATGCTATTATTAAATACGATCCCAAAACAGGACTACCAACCAGCATTGGCGATTTGGATGGCCATACATATACAGTTAAATAACGAGAAAAGATGAAGATAGTTTTCACTTTGTTGCTAATATGTTGGTTCGCATATTCAATGGGGCAAGATGATACTATAAAAATTGGTAACAAGAATTTTAAAGCGATTTCGCTTTCTAATAACTTAATGATTTATCATTCTGTGTGTGAAAACCGTGATGATTACCTCTTTGCTAGCCAATCGGTAATTAGATATGATTCTATATCGCAAATAGGTTATCTCGGCTCATATAATTATACAGATAGTTTTTATTGTCGGGAGCACGTCGATCATGCAGTCGTGGAACAAATAAGAACTTTACTCTCAAAAAAAGGTAAGGTTCACAACAGGGTTGGAATTCTGTTCAGTATGGAGGATAAAAATAAAGAATTTATTGCTGTCCTTTTTTTGTTTAAAAAGAAACGGTTTAAAAAATTTACCAAAAAGGCAAGCGAAGTAAGCACCAGGGACTATGCCGGTGAAAAAATATTGATCCGAGAATATAATTACCATAGATACGCAAAGGAGTTTATATTCGCTAAAACCAGAAATAAGTTTTCTTTGATTGCGGTTCCCTAATTTTGGCTTCTACCTATAACCTAATCATCAAGCTATCGGTAGTGTTTATCAAACCATAAACGATTTTACTGTCGGGATGTCTGTGACTACGGACATTTATTTTTTGGTGGCAATCCAGCTAAGCAGCACAGTAATAGCGAGGTTAAATCGGAACTGAGAATCTCTCTGATTAAATGCAGCCATAAGCAGAGGACCAATAAAGAGAACAGAAAGCAGGGAGTGAATAAAAACGGAAGTGAGCTTTTTTACTCTATCGGTCAGGGAAGATTTATAAACCAGGTGAGAAAAATAGCAACGAAGCAGGTAGAGGAGCCTTGCGGCAAACTTTTGGTTGTGTCTTCTCATTTCCCTTAGAAATTTGCGGCGGTCATGCTGGTGGCGATTGAGCCCGTAGGTATCCTTAGTATTCATTAAATAATAAACGACTGCCGTCCGGAGTTTTTAACTCCGGACATTTTATTTTAGAACGATTGCAGTTTAGCAGACTTAATGAGACCATCGATGGTATAGAGGATGTGTTCCTTGTCACATTCAGGGAGTGCATTAATATCATTACGGCGATTGCGTATAGTGGGGTTTTTAAGTATCTTTTCTTCTTTGGCTTCACCGAGCAAATACACCATCGGTGTATCCAGCACTTAAGCGAGCTTTTTTACAGTTTTAGTGGAAGGGCTCATCTCATACCATTCATGGCGGGCGATGTGATCAACATCCATGGCAAGTCTTATTACCAATCCAATGAAACCTTTACCAACAGCAACTCCACGGCACTGGTCCTGACCGATATTTTAAATGCTTTTCTGGGGTCGCCAGGGAATGCAGCGGCAGCAAAAGGGCTTTCTGCCACTCAGATGGAGGGCTTGAATAATGGGAAAGTTCCTGCTTCCTTTATAAGGGGCAATAATGGTGAGACCAGCACGATCCCCAAAGCATTTATCAACTTCATGTTTTTTGATGAGCAGTTTCGGTATGTGGAAGGCAACTTCAGCCCGGTGGGAGGCAGTAGCGGGGTCAAAAGCCACTGGTTTACAGATGCGGTACTGCGCAATATTGTTGTGCAGAAGAGCGGATATTTGTATGTTTATGTGAGCAATGAAAGCAATGTGGATGTGTTCTTTGACAACCTGCAGGTGATCCACACCAGAGGCCCTATCCTGGAAGAAACCCATTACTATCCCTATGGGCTTACAATGCAAGGGATATCGTCACGAGCTGCCAATAGTTTAGACAATAAGTACGAGTACAATTTAAAAGAAAAACAAGAAAGGGAGTTCTCCGATGGCTCAGGGCTTGAGTGGTATGACTATGGGGCAAGAATGTATGACCCGCAGATAGGTAGATGGCATAGAGTGGACAACAAGGTGGAATTATATTTCGCCACCTCACCCTATGTCTATACATTAAATCAACCCACAAATGCAATAGATCCAGATGGCAATCTTGTCATTTTCATAAACGGAAACCATTTTGGAGACGGTGGGTCAGCAAACTATTGGCGGACGACTTACAAAGTTAAAATAGGCGAAGAAATAAGATATCATAGGGGCGTCCCTTATAAAGTTCCTGAATATGAAAGTAGAGAACTTGCTTTTGATAAAGCTGTCATGAATCAATTAGGAGATGGAAATGCAAGTTATTACGACGGTTCTATGGGAGGTTGGCGACCATTTAGAATTGAAGGAACAAAATACGATTTTGCGAAAGGCAGAGACGAGGCTGGATATGACCAGGGAAAATTAGATGCGGCAACAATTATTGCCAACCTTGCCAGAGATAAAAGTGGTAATATTGTTGAGACGATAAAGATCATAACTCATAGTATGGGCGGAGCTTATGGCAAAGGTTTTGTCAGGGCGCTTAAGGAATACATAGCAACCTTGCCAAAAGAACAACGGCAACAGATTAAAATCAGCTTAGTGGCAGATATTGATCCTTACCAAGCGTACGATTTAACTGCAGATCCCGAGATACCAACATTCCAATTTACCCACAAAGGATTCTTGACTCTGGCAGATGGAAAGCAGAAAGGGAAGATTAACTATGTAGAAAATAGTAATGGTCAAACAGCACATAGTATATTCTCATTTTTTCCAGATATAAGGAGCCTACAGGAAGGCATATATAAATGGAACGACACTTCAAAGCAATGGGAGCTACAACATTAATATAATTACTATGAGAAGGGCAAAATTGCTAATATCATCATGTATTTTAATTTTAACTACTCAATGCAACATGGCGCAAACCTCCACTCCAAAGGCGTATATAAATAAAGTTGTTGTATCTGATAGTTTATACTGGAGCGATAGTTTGTGGCTGGTTGGGCATTTAAAAGAGAGAATAAAAGACAGGAGTGGTTCTTTCTACATAAAAGAATATTACGATTCAACACAGCTGTTTATCGACACTATTATTTATAATCAGGACAAGAATAAAATTGCTTTTCTTGTCATTACCAAAAATCCCATGCATCGAAGGTTATACAAATTGCCTTCAGATGAAAAGTATGATTTTTATTTTGATGCCTATTGTTATTTGGGCAAAAGGCTAGATGGCACAAATGCATGGGATACAAGATGGTTCCGTACACTTAGTTTGAGCAATTATTATGATTATGCAGAAACTTCAGAACGCATCAGATGGAAATATTTTAACGAGTTAGTTACTGTAAGAGATACAAGTGGTGCATCAGCATTTAAATACAATGTTGATGATATAAGATTTTGGAATGGTCCGGCATGGGACGATTACTTTGAATAACAGTAAACCATAAGTAGGAGCTGTTAAAGCAGATCATCTATTGTATGACGCCGATAACATTCCTTAATCGAGTGCAGGCGACTAAACCCTCAGACTATTGCATGACAGTTCAGTGACCAGTGGTTGACCTCTGCCCAAGCATTGGTAGCAGTAGCTGTTCAATGGCAAGAGGCTATCAAAAACCAGCTGTAGTAAAAAAACAGTTAGGAGCACGCCAGCAGCTGGTGGAGCACATAAACGTTATATTTCTCCAGTGCCAGGAGGTTGCTGAGCAGGTGGCCATGGCTACCGGTAAGGGTGGGTTCTTCATCATAGACCTGGTGTATGGATTCAGTGTCGGCTGGTGCTGTCTTGCGGGTAAAGTACAGGGCATCCTTCTCCTTAGCACCACTTTTCAGGTAGAGGTAAAAACTGCGGTGTTCCCAGGGAAAGCGGTCCAGCCGGCCCTGTTCCCCTTCCCAGAACCGGCGCAGTTCACTGCCACCAGCTGGCGGTCGTAACAAGGCAGCGTGGTACAACAGGTGGTAATACTCGATTTCAGTGGTAAACCGGGGCTGGGCACACTTGAAAAAATGAATTTCATCGGCTGTGTCCCGGAAGTGAAAATGCCGGACAATCGCCCTGAGTTTGGACCAGTGTTTTCGCAGGTAAAAAAGCACCGGTTAATTCCCTTTATAGGCTACAGCTGCTGCTTGTGACATTGGCGGAATTCGAGCAGTAGGGACTGGGAAAGTTCCTTACAGATTTCATGCGTATAGAAAAGGGTTTACCCCGCTCTGTATCCACCTCCTGGGCAATAAGGCCAGCCATGGCAAGTAGGGGTGATCACAACCTGCATCAATGCAAAAGGGGGCTGCAACTGTTTTCATGGCTCATCATAGCAAGGCGTGGCGCATTGATTTGTTCTTTCTTGCTACAATCAAACCATGACCTGCTATGCATAATGCTCCTACACTGGAGGCAAAGCAAGGACAAACAATTTTCAAAGCAATCTATTTATCGATATTTATTTTCTTAGGTTTATTTCTCTTGTTCCAATCCCAAACTGCTAAATAGGTGTTGGGTTTGAATTTTGATAAATTTCCGCATTTGCACTTAATCATGAATTTGGCAAATGGTGTTGTAAGACCTATGATATCATAATATTTTAAAAATGAAAGCTGGCCGTCATCACATTGTGCGCACTTGTTTAACTTAAACTGGTTAAGTCGTTTCCGTTTTCTGTCTTCATCTTCAATGGCTAGAAATACGCCATTAACTGAGTCGCCTAAAGAAACATCTTCGAATTTTTGGTTTGCATCATGCGGTTCTGTCCATAACCGATCCTGAACATATACCCATAAGTAAGCAGCGATGGTAGGGACAAACAAGATGCCAACTAAGGATTCTAATGAAGTTATGATTTGGGTTTCTCTTTTAGGCAGGATATTTCCATATCCCAGATTTGAAAACATGCTAATGCTTAAGTAAAGTGAATCTTGAAAGGAATAAACAGTTTGTCCACTGTATACTACGCCTGCCTCGTAGTATATCATTGTGAAAGAAAGAATAGAGACTAAAACTGATAGGAAAATTGCTTTCAGAATATAAGTATATAGATTGCGGGACCAATTTAGCATCAATGGGATTGAAGCAAATAGTAAATAAAAAACGAAAATGTTTAATAAGAAGATCAGAATTTTAACTACAACAAATTTTGAAAAAAAAGTTGCTAGCAGAAGCATAAACAGGTAAGCTAAATATCAAAGAGCTGTTAATATGCTCATTGAGGCGACTCTCATAAACTATTAAGAATTATCTGTTAATAGATGGTAAATTTAAATTGTAACTGGTTTTAAAAATTACGGCAAAGGTTCAATAAACATTTCCCAATAAAACTCTGCTTCACCTTAAAAAGCCAACTTACTTTGCTGATGTTGCCTAAAAAACATACCATGAGAACTTAAGTAAAGTATGTAGCCGTCATATTCAACTGAGAAAAACTCGTTGAAGCTGATGCGAGCTTATAAAGTTATAAACCAGTAATAGGAAAATCAAAAAACGAGGTGTTTAGCCATCAAAAAATTCCCATTCCTCTTTTTAAATTACCTTAGTAGGCAATCAACACTTAGCAGGAGCTTTGAAGTGGCTAATCATTAGGCCACCTCAAAAGGGATTTTAAAGGTATTAAATTCATTATCAGGCAAAGCTATTCTATCAGATGAGCCTTCAAGCTATATACTGTTATAACAAAACCCCTGAACATACGAAGCGGCAAGAAAAAGAAACTGAGTTAATGAACTCTTATCTGCGCAGTCATATTTGGTTCTTTTTATTATAGGTATGGTGTTTGTTGGTGATATGATGAAATGTCACATGCTAAAAACTTGATATTTAATGATATTTATGATATCTTGACCATCCAAAACTAGCGATTCTGTATGGCTGATTTCCTCACTCTAAAAAAGCTTGAAGACAAAATAACCGATATCATCTTCCACGCCAAAAAAAACCTGTTGATCCTTTCCCCTTACATCAAGCTGGATGAGTATTTTAAAAAGCTGTTTTCCAATCACCTCAAAAATCCGCAGGTTCACATCATCCTTGTATTTGGCAAGAATGAAGACAACAAGGGCAAAAGCCTGCGCCAGGAAGACTTTGAGTTTTTTAAGCAATTCCCCACCATTTCAATTCTGTACCTAAAAGACCTGCATGCCAAGTACTACGCTAACGAGGCCGAAGGGATTGTTACCTCCATCAACCTGCACGACTATTCCTTTAAGAATAACATCGAATTCGGAATCCACTCCAAAAACCCCGAGCAAAGCCTGCTGGGGCTGGCCACCATCAAAAATCCATTTCGTGACAGCCTGGACAGCACCGCCTGGGAGTACGCCACCGGCTTTATGAACCAGGCCGAGGCGGTGTTTATTAAGCGGCCAGTGATCCAAAAAAAGATGTTTGGCCTTTCTACCACCCATATGGGGTCGGAGGTGTGCTATGACAATACGGAGTTCTTTACCCGGAGCTACGGCAGTAGGCAAGGGGCGAAAAAGGTGTTTGAAGACTTTCCTGAGTTTATCGAGTATGGGAAGGCTACTTTTGTTGAAAAGCCCACCCGGGAAGAGGTGCCGCACGCGGTAAAGCCGGAAATCATTCCGCCCATCAACTATGGTCATCCGGGTAGCACTAAAAGCTTTAAAAGTTCAAATAATAATTCGTACAATAAATATAATAACAGCAACCAGCTCAGAGCTTTTTGCATTCGTACAGGGGAGAGGATACCCTTCAATTCCAGCTATCCCTTCTCCAAAGAAGCGTATCAAAGTTGTAAACAATGACGGAGCGAAGACTATACAGAAAACTACTGTCATTCCTGTGGGCGAACTTCCACTACTACAAAAAGACGGCCGCTTTGCGACCAGTGTTTTTATAATTTGGTGTTGAAGCTTCATTACCTTTAAATGTGCTGCTATTCATACAAAAGTTCATCTTAAAGAGCGCTATTTCTTGCGCTATCGTGTGTTCGGTTCTTTATGCTTTTGTTAGTTCCGCCAACAAGGTATATAGAAACAATTATACACGCTAGGAATATAGGTGCAGATGTGACAATAGTTTTATTGTCAAAATTCTTGGCAATAAAACTATTGTCAAATAGTACGGCGTATGACAAGGCAATATTTGGCTCTGTTTAAAATGATGATTATTTAATTAGTCGACCAGAGAATAGTGCTCCTTAATCCATTTCTATACAGGGTGATTATGTTTTCATACTCATAACATAGAAATGAAAATAAAAAGGCATGTTGTTTCTC
This sequence comes from Bacteroidota bacterium, assembly GCA_023391895.1. GTDB lineage: Bacteria > Bacteroidota > Bacteroidia > Chitinophagales > Chitinophagaceae > Flavisolibacter. The sequence goes on along the minus strand of JAEWAC010000113.1, from coordinate 9,743 downwards.
AGGTATGTATGATATTTGCAAGCTGGTATTTATCCATCGCGATTCTGCTCATCAGCAGATATAGGATGGAGTTCCTCCGTTTTTTCAATCAGTGAAAAGTCGTACTGAGGATACGACAGTTAACTAGACTGCTAGTGGAAGATTAAGATGTGCGTAAACAGTTAAAATGTAGAAGCTAAGATTTGACCTGACAATTACGAATATTTAGTAACTTTTAAAACCAGATCAAAGCTTATGACCAGTGAACAAAAGATTATCTAGCCCTAACTGGGACTGCTTAAGCTAGCCGAGCGTCTCGGTAACGTATCTGAAGCCTGCAAAGTGATGGGCTACTCCTGCTACACGTTTTATCGTTTCCAAATGTTGTATGAAGAAGGCGGTGAACTGGCGATCAAGCAGATGAGCCGCCGTAAGCCCATGGCATTAAAAACCGCATTTAAGAAGCGATTGAAAAGGAAGTAGTGGCTTATGCTGTTGAGCAGCCTGCTCATGGGCAGCAACGAGCGGCCAATGGGTTACGTAAAAGAGGCATCATAATCTCCCAGGCAGGCATTCTCTGCGAGTGGTTGCGCCACGACCTGGAGACTTTTTCCAAACGTCTTAAGGCGCTGGAAGCCAAGGTGGCACAGGATGGGCTGATCTTCATCGAAGCACAATTAGCAGCCCTGGAGCACAAAAAAGAAGAACAAGAAAAACTCGGTGATATTGAAACGCATCATGGCTATTTGGGTGCCCAGGACACCTATTATGTGGGCTACATCAAAGGTGTGGGTAAGATCTACCAGCAAACCTTCATTGACACCTACAGCCGAGTAGCTTTTGCCAAGGTGTATGACCACAAAAATGCATTGGTGGCTCCAGATATGTTCAATGACAAAGTGTTGCCATTCTATCAAAGCAAGGAGGTGCCGCTCTTACGTATGCTCACTGACCGAGGTGCCGAGTATTGCGGAGCACGGGAGCACCACGAGTACCAGTTGTATTTGGCCATTGAAGACATTAATCATTCAAAGACTATAGCCAAATCACTGCAATCAAAGGGCATTTGTGAGCGCCTGCACCGCACCATGCAGGACAAGTTCTACGCTATTGCATTCCGCAAGAGGATCTATGGCAATCTGGAGGAGTTACAGGTTGATTTAGACGCATGGATGGAGTACTATAATAATGAGCGACCGCACTCAGGCAGGTATTGCTTTGGCAAAACACCCATGCAAACATTTTTGGACAGCAAAGCCCTAACAAGGGCCAAAGATCTGAACCTGCAGTTCCATCAAAGTGCTAACTTTAATATGTCAGGGGAAGCGGACGTGGGCTCTGCTGTCAAGGAACTAGCAGAGTAAAGCCGGCAACGTTGAGCCAAGTTCAAGGTTATGAGGCACGACCTCCATTCCCAATTGATGGGCCATCTTTTGTAGCACTTTCATTTTGTGTGCCTTAAACTTTTCATCGTATTGTTTTAATCCCACTTCCACATACCAGCAACCTTTGCAAAGTATATTATAAAATAATACAGCTATTTTTCGGGCTGTAGCCACATTAGCAATCATGGGACCACTTCTAGCTCTGATCCTTCGATAGAAGCCCCCTAAGGCTGTGGTCTTGCTGTTCGCCAGACTGCGGGCAGCTTCCCGGAAAACTTGCCCGGCTCTGTTTTTAAATCGTTTTCTGATTTTTTTGCTGCTTTAACCTGACTGATGCTTATTGGGAGCCAGTCCTAACCAGGAGGTAAAATGTTTCACCGTTGGCCATTTCTCCATGTCTAATCCCACTTCTGCAATCAGCTTCATGAACGTCTGATCGGTTAATCCAGGTATTTGGGAAGCATCTTTGCCATCCGTCAATTTCATTAGTAGCAGATGTAGATCCGCAATAGCAGGCTTGTGGTTTTTAATGACTTTGGGGCGCTGAACTTCTATTGGGTCCGCTTTACCCAAAGTCATTTCTTTTAATAGAGATTCAATTTGCTGATCACATTCCTTGATTTTAAGTAGATAAAAATTCAAACAGGATAAGGACTGCTTCAAAATAAAAATATATTGCTCTTCATAATTGCCCTGTAGGGCTGCTATTACTTGTTCTTTCTTTTTATGTAAGATTTGTTCATTACAAAGCAATACAAGTTTATTTGCATCTCTTTCCCCCTCAATGATGGCTTTAATAATTTTGATGCCTGAAACACCACTAATGTCGCTGATCACATTATGTATTTTGATGTTCATTAAATCCATGGCTTTCTGTAAATGAAGTTTATGAGCCGCAGCCATTTGAATGTGATCATCGCGAAGGCGAATGTAGGTTCGTAGCTTTCTGATACTACTCACAGGCACAAAAGAGGATATCAGTAATCCATAACTATGTAATTGCTGGATCCATTGGCAATCTTGAATATCTGATTTCCTGCCCGGAACATTCTTGATGTGAGCTCCGTTAACAACGAAAACTTCTATGTTGTTGCTTTCCAGTAAATCGTATAGCGGCAACCAATATACGCCTGTGGCTTCCATGGCTACAGTGGTAACATTGTTTGTTTTTAAATACCTGCATGCCTCTACAAGATCAGGGGTATAGGTAGGAAAACCTTTGACCGGCAAGCCAGCTACAGAAACAAAGATCATTTCTGTACCGATGTCGATGCCTGCTGCATTTTCGTTGATGAGGGGTAAAGGCTTTGATAACTTTTTCATGATTTCTGCTTTAGTGAAGAAAAGCCAATAAGCCCGGAAAGGAATGAGAAGAATGCTGTCAAACGGGATATACCAAGGTATTCACCAATAACTAAATCATGCTTTCCGGAACAAGTCTGAGGATCGGGAAATATATCACCAGATAAGAGCACTGTTATATTGCTGATTGGCCCTATTAAATTACGTTCCTTCTGAATTAGAAACAAGGCGAAAGGCCTTGTTGAAAGTCTGAGGAGCAACCCACTAGGAATACCCTGACCGACGGAAATGAAAAAGCGGTTGCGTCAAACCCAACCGCTTTTCCCCATTAAATCATTTTTGTCGTAAATACCTCAAAAAACATACTCCCTGTACGACCAGATCTTAGCTATTACATATTATGCAACATTGCCTTCAATGATGTTTTTTATTTGCCATTCATATATTATCTTAAATTCATAAATAGTTAATGTGTCATCATCAACTGGTTCTTTTCCAGTTTGTTCTTTGAGAAATTCTTTTATGTAAAAATGGTCTGACTGATCAATAAACTCTTTTGTTGATAAACTGTATTTACTTGTTATTCTTACATACATAGATTGTTCTTCAGGCTTAGTATTTTCAACAGCAATAACATCCCCCTGCTGAAGGAAGTCAATACTATTGTCATATTTATAAAGCTTTTGAATAGGCTCATAATCAGATTTTAGACGGTGTATAATATCTCGGTTTAAGCTGAGCTTTTTATCATGATAAATCTTTTTTAGTTTCTTTCCAGGAGCTTTTTTAGGAAAAATGCTGATTTTATTAAATCCGTCGTTTTCAACTTGATAATGCTCCTGTCCTTTTTCAATTATACTAGTTGATCTAGAAAAAGGACCTAGAGTTGCTTTGAAGTCTGTGTAGATATGCGGGAAATCATAATAAATATCTCCCTTGTCATCTATTAGTAGAATGTCTTCGAATGGTATTAACCCCCACATAACAACTTTTGCTTGGTTTTTTGCCGGGAAGTTTTCCCAAAAGAATTCTACTTTGTCTCTTTGTTCGAAATACTTATCATCTCTTTTTTCTTCATCTAATTTATTAGGCTGATACAATAAATCTACTTCTGTAGAATAGTCCCATTCTTTTTTATTTACATCTACAAAAGCATAATACTCATGATATTGAACCCAAAGGCCATTCGGAGCAAACTGCATTGCCATAACCGATAGCCATCGAGGGTTTTTTTGGAAGTCGGGGTATTTGTCGTTGTATGGGTATTCAGAATCTTTAGTATCTCTAATTAAGATGCGTTTTTTTAGGTTGTGGTGCTCATTCCCTAAAAGTCTATATAATTTATTTTTGTTGTTAACCCTATACTTTATCTCGGCAGTTTTTGTTTTCCTTCTGCTAATAAGTGATATGCCGAAGAATGTAAACAGAATCCGGTCATATTTGGGCATATGAAGCATATCTTCTAATTCAGCTTTCCCCCATAAATAAAACTCCATTACTCCGAGCCGCTTTAGTTCAATTCTAAATACATCATATGACTTCTTGGAAAAGTTTGCTGAGGCAACTAATATGTATCCGTACGGAGGGTTAGGCGGATCAATGCCTTTCTGAATAATTGAAGAAATTTTTGTTGGGCCAACTTCTGACTCTCTTTTACATTGAATCATCCATAAGTTTCCTTCCATTGGCAATTCTTGATCTTCATTATCTTCTTCTATATTGTAATTAAAGTTAGTGGTACTCTTTTCATACGCTCTTGTATCAAAGCCATCGTCGGCCCCACCTCTTCCAGTAGCATCTATTGTTTGCCAATCCTTGAAGTCATAGATAAGCTCTCTTACAAGGTCTTCAAAGCGGTGGGGATCTAAGTCTTCAAAATGAATAGGGCCGAATGTTCGTGTGATATGAGGTTTGGCCATCGTTGATTTATTGGAAAGATGAATAGGGTTAAAAGTGATGATATAAACGATGAAATTAATATTTGTTAATTGAGGAACATAATAATTATTGATTATAACTCTTCCTAACCTGCGATGCAATATTCTCGGACGTCTTTAGCATTCTTACTGACCATTACTGCTTCCAGGTCTGTTATGAAAAAGCTCTTATTTTACTTTTTCAACTGCTCCAAATAATAGCGGTTCACAAATTCAATATCATACGAGTTGTGCTGCCGGATGCATTTCCTGGTAGATCCATCGGTATACTGTATAGTGATGCGGTAGTACGGCAACGCTAATAATTTTAGTTAATTTAAAAAGTAAACGAAAAGTAAAAAGGTTTGGAACAAAGCAGCTGGGGTTCCCCAAAGGAAATAGGATGATTATTGCAAGCATCAAAACCTTTTTCGGGTATCCTCAAAAATTGTTTTGATACATTAAAATGTAATCGTAATATTGCGATAGGATTATGGGAGCAACAAAAGCATACGAGTTCAGCGCAAAAGAAAACCGGTTGGCCAAATATGCCAAGGCGTTAGCCCATCCGGCCAGGGTAGCCATCTTAAAGCTGCTGGCGACTAAATCAACCTGCCAGTGTGGAGACATCGTTGAGGAGTTACCGCTTGCACAAAGTACCGTATCCCAGCACCTGAAGGAATTGAAGGCAGCAGGATTGATTAAGGGCGAGATCGAAGGAGCCAAAGTTTGTTATTGCATTGATGAAAAAGAGTGGAAAGCAGCACAGGTTTGGTTGAATCAGTTGTTTGATAGTTATAAAGCTAGCAACAGTTGTTGCTGACCTTTTTTTGCCAATATTCACCGTAATATTTCGATAACTTCAAAATATAAATACCATGCAAACACAACAACAAGTAAAAGACCTGGTCAGGCAGAAATATTCAGAAATCGCTTTACAGGACAAAACAACCAACCAAAGTTCCTGTTGTGGTTCTGGTTGTTGCTCCACTGAGGTGTATAACATCATGGCTGATGACTACACTCAGCTTGAAGGTTACAACCCAGATGCGGATTTAGGATTAGGCTGTGGCCTACCCACCCAGTTTGCCCAAATCAAAAAAGGCGATGTGGTAATTGACTTAGGCAGTGGAGCAGGGAATGATGCTTTCATCGCTCGGCACGAAACCAGTGAAACCGGAAAGGTCATTGGCATTGACTTCACATCAGCCATGATAGAAAGGGCAAGGCAAAATGCAGAAGTGCGTGGCTTCAATAATGTAGAGTTCCGGCAAGGAGATATAGAAAAGATACCGGTAACAGCTAATACGGCCGATGTAATCGTGATCAATTGTGTGCTGAACCTGGTACCAAATAAGGACCATGTAATGAAGGAAATCCACCGGGTACTGAAGCCGGGCGGGCACTTTTCGATTTCGGATATTGTTTTGGAAGGGGAATTGCCAAAAGAGATCAAAGAAGCCGCTGAAATGTACGCCGGTTGTGTAGCCGGGGCCATTCAAAAACAAGTGTATTTGGAGCTGATAAAGGCTAACGGCTTTAAAAACATCTCCGTACAAAAAGACAAACCAATCACTATTCCTGACGACATTCTAAAGCAGTACCTTTCTGAAGAGCAACTAACAGCTTTCAAGCAATCCGGAACAGGCATCAGCAGCATAACCGTGTATGCCGAGAAAGAGCAAGCTGAAAAGAATGCCTGTTGTGGGCCTGAATGCTGCCAGTAATCAAACTTTATAATCATGAACACAATGTCTCAAACCACCATCATAAAGGCAGTGGGCAGTCAACGGAAGGCCCTTATTCAGCTACTACAGGCCGAAAGCTTACCAGTGGATGATTTGCCGGCTTCCTTAGACCATTTCTTTGTAGCCCAGGACAAGGATCAGGTCATTGGCGCCATCGGTTTGGAGCTTTATGGAGGTTGTGGTTTGTTGCGATCCATGGTTGTTCAGCCCGCCTACCGGAGCCAGCACATTGCTGCCTGCCTGGTTCAGCAATTAGAACAATATGCAAAAAACTTGGGCATAGATGTTATGTACCTACTCACCGAAACAGCCCCTGGGTACTTTGAACGAAAAGGCTACCAAAGAATAGCCAGGGACGAAGTGCCGGAGCAGCTCCGGGCCTCTTCCGAGTTCAGTCATGTTTGTCCTGTCAGTACTATTGTGATGAAAAAACAAATCGGTTAACCAGATGAAGAAAATTTTAGTGCTTTGTACCGGCAACAGCTGCCGCAGCCAGATCGCAGAAGGATACCTGCGGCATTTTGCAGGCAATAAGGCAGAAGTATACAGTGCCGGCGTGGAAACACACGGCGTAAACCCGAGAGCCATCGAGATCATGAAAGAAGATGGCATTGATATATCTAACCATACTTTCAAAAATGTGAGTGAATACAAAGGCATTGACTTTGATTATGTGATTACAGTGTGCGACCATGCCAAAGAACGGTGTCCTTACTTTCCCTCCGGTGCAAAAATGTTCCACTACAACTTTCCGGACCCGGCCAAAGCCTCCGGCACGGAAGAGCAGGTGATGCAGCAGTTCCGGGACGTAAGAGACAGGGTCAAGCAATACAGCCGGGACTTCGTGGCAGCAAACCTGTAAGAACTAAGATGATATTGAAATAAAGGCCGGTGCTGCTATGCGGCTTCTGTTGCGTCGCACTACGTTGCCGCTTCGCTCCGTTCGGTAACCCTGTTGGGCTGACGCTCTGATCAGCAAAGGGAAAATAAAAGCAGTAAAAAGAAAAAAGTTTTCAAAGGTAGTACTGCGTTTATTTTCCCTTCCCCTCTCAACTGATGATTCATCCTTTACCAAGAGCCCACGACACAGCAAAGCAGCCCCTATGCACAGGAGCCAACGGCTTCGCTGCATTGCACTTGGTTGCGCTGCATTCCAGCTGCTGATCATCATTCTGCAAGGTCAAAAGGCAAAGCAAAGCAATCCAATATTTTCAAAAGCCTTTGCCTTGCCTTTTGCCCATGCGATCAGCTGTAGCAACACCTTTCCGCTTTTGATCCACCGCACACGCAAAAGCAACCACCACGCACAAAGGCCAAAGGCTTCGTTGCCTTTGCTTTTGGGCCTGCGCTGCCATTCCTTCAAAAAGCCATACTGGATAAGAAATGATCCTAAAGCAGATCTGGGTAGAGGATCGTGCTGAAGGATGAACAAAACAATAACACACCAAGTTACAGCCGGCCGCAAGTGACTTATAATTCGAAGGGCCAAAAGACTACGGCATAACCCGGCTGCAGTAAATCTGCCTGCAGCCTGCCGAGCTATAGTATGGGGTTTTGAAGCTGTTGAACAAGGCTTATTCCGATTTCCTTTTGGCTTTGAACAAGGCGGCGGCAGCTGCGGAAGCTTTCTTTTTTTCCCTTTTTTCTTTTGGAAAATGATTTCAAAAAAGCTAAAAAGTTTCAATTATGGTTTACTTCATTCACTTCAAAGAAAAGCTGCACCATGCACAACATTACCTTGGTTTTGTTGAAAGCGCTTTGTTGCAACGCATTGCCCTGCACCAAAGCGGCCGTGGCGCCAAGCTCCTGGCAGCGGTCAATGAAAAAGGCATCAAGTGGCGGGTAGTGCGAGTTTGGCCCGGTGGCTCCCGCCAGTTAGAGCGCAAGCTCAAAAACCTTAAAAAAGCACGGCTCCTGCGCCCGTGTTGTGGCCGGCCCCTTGGGGCTAGCTTTGCCTGCACTTGTTTTCAAAACCTTCAAAAACCCATGCTATGAAAAACGCCAATGACACTTACGCACATTACAACGGCACCGAATGCTATTACAAGCATCCCTTTTCCTCTTTTGTGTACACCGATGGCGTGAAAGCCTTGGCTATGGATTGCGAGGCTTACTGGCTCATTGACCTGGTGATCAGCCATCAGCTGGCGCCCAGGGTGAGAGCGGAGACCTTCCAGGTGTGGAAGCTGGAAAGGGTGGAGGAAGATGCTTTTAAAGTGGTGGCAACGGATGGTAATGATAAAGTTATTGCTACGCAGCAGATTCCGTATTCTGATTTCCCTTATGACAGCGGTAAGGTGTGGCTGATGGATGGGGTGTTGATGCTGCCGAGTGAGTATTAAAAGCAATAAAGGCTAGCATTAAAGCTGGCCTTTATTGCTTTTATATAAGTTTATGTATCTATGCAAATAAGTTAAAGCAATCATTTGCTTTTTCAATAGATGGCAGCTATCATTGTATTTAAAGCAAGTAAATTTTACCCACCTTTGGAAAAAGTAAATTATAGCATTGAAGAGAAAAAGTTAGCAGAGAAACTCTGCAGCTTATTGTCAGCAGATTTTGATATTTACTCAGAACAAGAAATCATGAAATCACCTGGAAAGTTTTTACTTGATGGTAAAATTCATAACTCAATTCCAGATTTGATTATTAGGCCTAAAAAACATTTAATTTCTTCTGATAGTTTCATTGAAACCATTATACCAATCGAGATTAAGAAGTTCACTGTTCTTGAGACTAATAAGTTTGAAGACTTAATGTTTCAATGTCATTCTTATCGTTTTAGCACTTTCAATGATTTACATCCAAAGCTTTGCTTATATTTTATTGATGATTTTTTTGAGCATAAAGAGGCTAATACACACTTGAAATATGACTATGAAGCATCTAAGGATTCGAGGACTTCAGACTTTCAGATACGTAACTACATGGCTGATAAAAAGAAAATTGAGACTCTATTTGGACGTTTTGGTATTGGTGAAATTATTACAAACGAAAATGGATATTGCTTTAGATTAAAAAGGCAAGTATTGTTTCAGAAAAGACATGATGAAACAATATTTAAGCCTCAAACCCTTAATTATTGGTGGGGGACAAGTAGAAATCCCAAAAGAGTTTAAAAACCTATTTATACACAGTCTTTTATAGGAGTAATTCATTTTGACTTTATTTACACCTCAGAAGCTATTTATATTTGACATTCAAGTAACCAAAACATGCCCCTTTTTCAGCAATCTGTACTTAAGAAGTATTTAGCCGACCTGGATAAAGCCAAGCTCACTGCAGCCTGGCAGCTATTCAAATCGCAATTCCATAATCCCGATATTCAGCAAAACATAAGAGCCGCCAAAGAAGAACAATACCAAGAGGGCTTTCTGCGAGAACTGTTTGTACAGGTGCTGGGTTGCACCTTG
>JAEWAC010000057.1 GCA_023391895.1 Bacteroidota bacterium | reverse complement strand
AACCGCAACTCCGCCAGCGCTATCAGGCTGGAATCATTGTCAATAAAAACCGGCAAGGCAATGGCATCGGAAATGTATTGGGTAAGATTTTTACCCTCCGTTGGTAAAAAAGAATAATTGATGCCTTTTACCACATCCACAAAGCCCGGCATACCAATGCCCACACCTACTATTTTGCTTCTGGCAATTCCCGATGCCTGTATTACACTGTCAATCTTTTCAATCAGCACATCGAGCGCCTGTGCATTTTCGGGCAACGGCAATTCAAACCGTTCCAGGTTTGTAACAAACTGGTTGTGCATGTTCATGATGCAAATGCGGGTTACAAACTGGTCCATGGCCACCGCTACGATATACATTACATCCTGCTGCAGCGCGTACGTTAAAGGTCTCCGGCCTCCGGTTGAAGGGGCAAAGCCGGTTTCTGTGATGTATCCTTCCTCCAGCAGGTCGCTCAGCAGTTTCGTGGTAATCGGAAAACTCTTATCGATCCTGACGCCAATCTCTGCACAGGAAAGCGCATCCGCAAAATAGAGTTCCTTCAAAATCTTCTTTTGATAGAAACTTTTCTTATCCGCAATACTTTTACTCAAAATGCAGTTATTTGCTCTAAAATTAAGTTTAAGTTAAATAACTTCTTAAATAATTCATAAAAGTTTTTAAATAATTTAAAAAGTTAGTTGGAGTTAATTAAGAGTTTCAGTTGTAAAAAACTGAAGCTCTGCCATTTAGACCATTTTCCACACCTTATTCAGATCTTCCGCGCCCTGCGCCCGACCGGGCAATACCATGATTTGTAAACTTCATTCAGAGAAAACACCCCCTTCCACAACCAGGCAAAACCCTGAAACTCCACCCACCAGCATTTCTTGTTGATGGGCCCAGCATATGACTTTGAAATTTTCGGTTATTTGTACTGTTATCTACTGAATGTATAGCGGATGCCGGCTGCTTATATATAATATGGGTTTTAAAGAAGTTGCAATAGAACAGTAAACTCTTCTAAAAGTCCATATGGCCATAACAGCTAGAGCTGTGAAAGAGAGAGACTTTAGGGCAGACCAGTTGCCGACAAGACCAGAGTTTTAGCAACCCACTGCCGGTTACTGCATAAATAGACTTACGAGATGCTGTTAGCACAAAAGCATGAAATAAATGTTGCATTCTACACCTCCACTTTGAACAGTGCATGTAGCTCACTGAAATGAGACAGCTTTGTCCTTGCACGGCTATTCCATTAGATTGGAACAACTTGGCGTAAAAGAGTTGAATAGATGCTGTTGACTGTAAAAAAAAGCCCCGGCTTTGTGCCAGGGCAAACTGCTTTTTTCAATTGGGTATTTAAACAATTAGAAAAGAGATTATTATAATGCACTCCTTCCTCTCCGGCCTGCAATAAGGCTGATCAAAAACAACACAATAAAAATAATAAACAAAATTTTTGCAATGCCGGCTGCACCTGCTGCAATACCACCAAATCCAAAGATAGCTGCGATGATGGCAACTACTAAAAATATCACTGTCCAGCGTAACATAGTTGTAAGTTTTTAATTAAACAATACAGTTAGTTAGACGAAAAGTATGCCAGCGTGTTTCCTACTGCGGAAATGAGCATAACAATCCGCCCCACTCGCTGTTATCACCCTTGAATTTGGGGAAACTTGTGTACGAAACGTTGCAATCACCCAGCTTTTTTCCTTATTTTCCATTTACCGCATAACTCTTTACCTGTACACCATCCTGTCCATATGTTTCATCCATCAAGCAGTACCAGGCGGCTTTACCCAATCCATTCATCTTATGCCTACTGCTCGTAAGGCGAGGGGCTGATGGAGGTCCACCCGCCATCTATGATCAAGGTTTGACCGGTAATGTGCCGGGCTTTTTCAGAAACCAGGAATAAGGCGGCATTGGCAATGTCGGCTGTATAAGCGGGCCGCCCCATAGGTGTTATTTGCGACCACACCTTTTCGTAATCGGCATCTTCGGTTGTTCTTTCTGTAATGGTAGCACCGGGTGCAATTGCATTCACATTGATCTTGTATGGGGATATTTCAATCACCAGGTTTTTGGCCAGCATTTCAATGGCAGCCTTGGTCATGCCGTAAGCAGCCAGGTTTTTATGCGCCTGGTGCCCGGTTACCGAAGACATAAACAACAAACTGCCCCCTGAGCCTTGCTTTTTCATTTGCCGGGTTGCGGCCTGCGCCAAGAAAAATGTACCGCCCAAATTGGTATGCAGCACCTGGTTAAAAGCATCAGCCCGGTAGTCGAGAAAATCGCCAAACAGGGTAATACCGGCATTGGCAATGGCAATGGTCAGGCGGCCAAACTGCGCCACCGCCGTATCAATCATTTGCTGGATGAACGCCGGATCGGAAGCATCGCCCGCCAACCCAAAACAGCCACCATAGGCTTCATTAATTTTCTGCACAGCGCTTTGGGTGAGTTGTTCATCTTTATCATTCAACAACACAGAGGCGCCCTGTGCGGCTAACTGGCGGCAAATTTCAAAACCTATCCCCTGCCCTGCCCCGGTTACAATGGCCACCTGCTGATCAAATGCTTTTACTGACATCAACGAATCTTTTTTTATATGGGTTTTTAAAAGAAATTTTTAGTGGGAATCTTTGGTCACCTGGCTGCCGGAACCACCTTTTAAAAAATCCAGGTCAGCCCCCAGGTGAGCCTGCTCTACGTGGTTTTGGTACAGGCGCACATAACCTCTTTCCTCCAGCTTTACCGTAGGCTTTTGTTGCTGCTTGCGCTGTTCAATTTCCGCATCGGTAAGCGCCACCTCCAGTTTTCGACCCACCACATCCAGTGTAATCATATCACCGGTTTGCACAATACCCAGCGTGCCGCCCGCGGCCGCTTCGGGCGACACGTGCAGCACCACCGTACCAAAACCGGTACCACTCATACGGCCGTCCGAAATGCGGATCATGTCCGTTACGCCCTTATTCAGGAGTTTGGCCGGCAATCCCATATTTCCTACTTCGGGCATGCCGGGATAGCCTTTGGGGCCTACGTTTTTCAACACCAGTATGCTATTTTCATCCACCTCCAGCTCCGGATCGTCAATACGGACTTTGTAATCTTCAATATCTTCAAATACCAAGGCGGGCCCTGTATGCTGCAGCAGCTCCGGGCTGGCTGCCGAAGGCTTGATCACCGCACCATTTTCGCACAGGTTGCCTTTCAGCACCACCACGCCCGACAGCGGATTGAATGGATTATCCAGCGTGGAAATTACTTCAGGATTGTAACAGGTGCACTGCTGGTTATTTTCGGCAATGGTTTTTCCATTGGCGGTCATGCAGTCGCCATTCAGGTGCGGCATTAATTCTTTGATCACCACGGGCAACCCACCGGCGTAATACAAATCTTCCATAAAATACAGCCCCGAAGGCTGCAGGTTGGCAATCAAAGGAATATTGGCCGAATAGCGGTCAAAGTCTTCCAGCGTCAGCGGCACTCCAATTCGACCGGCAATGGCCAGCAAATGAATCACAAAATTGGTGGAACCGCCAATAGCAGCATTCACCCTAATGGCATTTTCAAAAGCTTGACGCGTAAGAATTTTAGACAGCCTCCGGTCTTCTTTCACCATGTTTACAATCTCCACACCTGAGAGATGGGCCATGATTTTTCGGGCCGCATCCGGCGCCGGCACAGCGGCATTACCCGGTAGCGAAAGTCCCAGTGATTCGACCATACAGGCCATAGTGGAGGCTGTGCCCATTACCGCACAATGCCCGTCGCTTCGGCACATGCCCGCTTCAGCCAGCGTCATTTCCATATCGTCCATATGGCCGGCGCGGTGGGCTTCGCTAAAGCGCCAGATATCGCTGGTACCAATGTTGCGGCCTTTGTGCTTGCCAGTAAGCATGGCACCACCCGACACCACGATGGTAGGCAGGTCCACACTGCAGGCGCCCATTACTAACGAAGGTGTGGTTTTGTCGCAGCCACACAGCAGCACCACGCCATCCAGCGGATTGGCACGGATGGACTCTTCCACATCCATGCTGGCCAGGTTGCGGTATAGCATGGCAGTAGGTTTAATCAACGTTTCGCCCAGCGACATTACCGGAAACTCCACCGGATAACCACCGGCTTCCAGCACGCCTCTTTTTACCGATTCAGCTAGTTCTCTGAAGTGCGAATTACAGGGGGTTAATTCCGACCAGGTATTGCAAATGCCGATAATGGGTTTACCGGCCAGTTCATAAGCAGGAATGCCTTGTTTCTTCATCCAGGCACGATAGATAAAACCATCTTTTCCGCTTCTGCCAAACCAATTGCGGCTGCGTAATTGTTGTTCTTCCATTCTTTTTTGTGGTTGAATAATTCAAGAATGATTTGCGTTCAAAAGATACATAAAAAATGTGTTGCATAATGCGGGTGCACAGTGTAGGTGAACAGCTTTTTTTACTGGCTTGTTGTATACTTAATAAAACGGTTGATACTACATTTTTTTTCAAAAACCCATATAACTATTCAATCGTAAAACAGCCGTGAAAAACCACCGCAGGTACCTTGCAACTTTTTTAAAAGCCCATAGCTTAAAGCAATGACATTGCTACCACCGGTGCCATTCAAAACCATTGCATAAGCTGTGTGTAAAAAAGAGAAATTGCAAGTGCAGATCGGCTGTATACAACCAGAGAAGCCATACTAACTTTTTCAAAAACTCATATTCGATTCACGAAATGATATTCATCCTTATAATGACAACAATAAAAATTTACAGATTCAATTGCCGTTTCATGATCAAATGGTTTTGGTAAACGATCTGCAGTATGAAAAGATGCGACCAATGGAAATTAGAGCAGTTGTCATTACAATGGAGTAGCTATCGCTCTTACTTTTTTTTCCCGTTATGTTCCGTAGTTTCTTAGCTGGTCGAGTTTGGGTGAATGCATCAAGTCGCTGTATTTGCAACCTGAATCCAGATGTTCAAAACACCTATATTATTCATAGAGCTTATTATTCATGGTGTCAAGCACGGATAATAAGAAAGCAAAAAAAATCCCGGGCGGTGGGCCCGGGATGATGATTTAGTAACCTGGATTATTGGGTGTGAGGCTGGGATTGTTTTGCATTTCCGCCGTTGGCAACGGAAACAGCAAATGCTTTTCACGCAGAGTGGCATTACTGTTGTCCGGGAATGTATATCCTACAAAGTCCTGAAAAGTGTTGGTAACCGGATTGTAAGCTTTTCTTAACCGCACCATATCAAACCAGGTTATGCCCTCGTAGCACAGCTCATGCCAGCGCTCTCTCCACACGGCTTCGCGGAACTGGGCCTGGGTAAAGGTGGTAGGCGTTGTTAAGCGGGCCCGGTCCCTGATGGCTTTCAGCGCATTGATGGCAGCGGTATTGGGCGCACCATCGGCTTCGTTTTGGGCTTCGGCATAGGTGAGCAACACATCGGCATAACGGATCTGGTTCCAGTTTAAGCCGCTGTTACCGGTACCGGCCCTGCCTGCAGTGCCATGGCCTACAACATCAAAATGCTTAAAGATGTATGGAGCCGAAAGGTTTTTCAACGCTCCGTTTCCTTTATCGTAATAAGAATTGTAGAAAAAGCCAACCCGGTCTACTATGCGCTGGTCGCCGGCCTCAAATGAGTTGTAAAACTGCATGGTAGGCACTATAGAACCGATCTCGGTACCAAACTGTGATACGTCTTTAAAGTTGGGCAGCAACACGGCCTGCATAGGGTTATCGGCTACGCCGGCCAGGTATTGAATTTGAAAAATATGCTCGTCCATGTTTTCTGTGGCCAAGTCATGCAGATCGCTATAATTGGAGAACAGTTTGAAGCTGTTGCTGTTGATCACTTCAGCCGCTTTATCTCTGGCCAGTGCATAATGGCTGGCCCCTTTGTTCAGCGGGTGGCCGGCCATGGTCAGGTATACTTTTGCCAGCAGGGACTTTACCGCTCCCATAGAAGCCCGGCCAGAGGTTACGGCCATGGGCAACCCAGAGGTTTCCGCTGCGGTCAGATCGGCCACGATCTGGTTGTACACTTCTTCCTTACTGGTGCGCGTAGGATAAAAATCGGGAGAAGAAGTGGTTTGCGGTTTAGTAATCAAAGGCACATCGCCCCACAACTGTACCAGGTAAAAATAAGACCATGCCCGCAAGAACTGGGCTTCGCCGAGCACCCTTTTTTTCTGGGCTTCGTCCATGGGGTTGATGCCAGGTACCCGTTCCAGCACCAGGTTGGTTTGGGCGATCACATTGTACAAGCCATTCCACCAGTTATTGATCAAGGCGTTATCGCCGTTAAAGCCAAGCCCCAGCAGGTTGTTGAGGTCAGCGTTTTGTCCTGTTTCCGTCCTCATGGTTCCGGTTACCGCTTCCAGCATTTGGAAGTTCTGTACAAAAATACCGGCACCACCGCCAATAAACCGGGTTTGGGCATAAGCCGAGGCGATAGCGGCGTCGGCATGTTCAGGTATGGTGTAATAAACATCAGGGGTAAGATTTGATTTGTCATTCTCCTCCAGAAACTTATTACAACCGGTGCCCAGTACCATTCCGGAAAGCAGTAAGGGCAGACTAATCTTTTTAAGTATGTTGAATTGCATATTCAGTTCTTATTGATTTTTTAATTCAGTTAACCATTTAAACTTAGAAGGCCACGTTCACGCCCAGGGTGTACAGGGTAGGCTTGGGATAATCAAAAAAGGTTTGTCCCTGTGCAAACGGGTTGCCGTAGGTAGTTACTTCCGGATCATTACCACTGTATTTGGTGATCAGGAAGAAGTTTTGCACCGATGCATACACCCGCAGGCGGCTTAAGGTTAACGGCTTCATGACAGATTGCGGGAAGTTGTAACCCAGCAACAGGTTTCTGCCGCGGATAAAGGAACCATCTTCAATCCAGCGTGTATCCACATTGGTTACATAACCGGCCCGGGTATCCCGGATGGCCGCAATCGAGGTATTCTGATTTTGAGGCGTCCAGGCATCCAGTACGGTTTTGTAGCTGTTGGCAATGCTTACACGATCCTCGCCTGAGTGCTTGGTCATGTTCAAAACATCATTACCGTAGGAATACTGAATATCCAGTACCAGGTCAAAGTTTTTGTAACGCAGGTTGTTGATAAAAGCACCCCACGCATCCGGGTTACCGTTACCAATGATCATGCGGTCGGCATCGTTGATCTGATAATCACCATTTACATCCAGGTATTTGATATCACCGGGCAGCATGGTTTTACCCCCGCGGTAGCTGCTGTATTTGGCGGCTTCTGCGGCCTCTTTATCACTCCAGGTACCTAAGCGTACCAGGCCCCAGAAAGAACCTACAGGATCACCAGCACGGATTATACCAGTTTGGTTGGTAAAGCCGGGGTTACCCACACCAAAAATAGGAGCCGGAGTAGCCAGTGTCAACACTTTGTTCCGGTTCATGGTAACGTTAAATGTACTGTTCCAGCTAAAATCAGTATTGTTCACCACTGCGGCATTGATCCCCAGTTCCAATCCTTTGTTTTCCATGGAACCCACATTTCTGCGGATGGTGGCACGGCCAGTGGTGCGAGGCACCGGTGCATCCAGCAGCATATCGGTGGTTTTACGATAGTATACATCGGCTTCGATGTTGATACGGTTGTTGAACAGGCCCAGTTCTACGCCCAGGTCGGCCTGTGCTGTTTTTTCCCATACCAATTTTTCGTTTGCCAGGCGTCCAATACCTACACCAGCAAACCGTGTATTATTAAAAATAGCGGTATAGTTCCCTAAATTCTCTAAAGATTGATAAGCCGGTATTTCCGAGTTGCCCGTAAAGCCATAACTGCTGCGCAGTTTCAGGTTAGAAATGGTTGAGCTGTTACTCAGGAAATCTTCTTCCGATACTTTCCATGCCAAGGCGGCGGATGGGAAAAAGGCATATTTATTAGCTTCTCCAAATCGGGAAGAACCATCGGCCCGGCTGGTAAATGTTACCAGGTATTTGTCCTTGAGGGAATAGTTTAAACGTCCGAAGTAAGAGTTGAATGCAAACCGAGCGGCGCCAGAACCACCGGGATTCTGCTGTCCACCAACGCCAATATTGTTATACTGGAAAAAGTCGGTGGAGAAGTTTTGCGAGCTGGCACCAATATTAAAGATGTTGGTTTCCTGCCAGGACAAGCCCACCATGGCATTCAGGTTGTGATCGCTTCCAAACTTGGTATTATAAGTAAAATAGTTTTCAGATGACCAGAAGGACTCGCGGTTATTGCTCACGTTGGCAACACCATTCTGGGAGCGGGAAATCTGGTCCAGCGTACGGCCGCTGTATTCTCTGAAGCCACGGGTTACCACGTTTACACCCAGCTGGCTGCGAAACTCCAGGCCCTTGGCTAGGTAAAAGTTCAGATACACATCACCCAGTGAAGTTTGCGTATTCATCAATAATTTACGGTCCGTTAAAATGTGCACGGGGTTTGAACCACCCTCAGCACCGGGATAGTGATAGTTTTCTCCCCAGCTGCCATCTGCATATTTAACTGGCAGGAAAGGGAAAGCTTCCGTGATCATCCGCACAGAGTTCAAACCACCGGTTCCTATATCCACCATGTTTTCTTCCTGGTTGTTGTAGCTCAGGCTACCGCCTACTTTCAGCCAGCTTTTGATGCGGCTGTCCATTACAAAGCGGCCGGAATAGCGCTTCATATAAGAGTTTAAAAGCAAGCCGTTATCATTTCTATATCCCAGGTACACGCCATACTGGTTATCCTGGTTGCCGCCTGTAAAACTTAACTGGTGGTTTTGCGACAGCTTGTTTTGAGTAGATTCCTTTAACCAATCAGTGTCATATAAAGGATTGCCGTTGGCATCAAAAAGCAGCGGCAGGTTTTTCCGCTTTTCGCGGGGATCCTGCAGGGTAGCATAGTTACCGGCAGCCCAACCAGCGGGATCGTACACTTTAATATTATCGTACGCCAGGTTTTCCACTTGCAGGTATTCACGGGCGTTCAGCATCTCTACCCGGTTAGGGCCAATGGTAGGCACGCTTATATCCATGTCATAAGTGATTCTGCCACCACCTGCGTTGCCGCGTTTGGTAGTAATTAAAACCACCCCGTTGGCGCCTCTTGCACCATAAATGGCCGTAGCGGAGGCGTCTTTTAATACCTCAACAGAAGCAATATCGTTAGGGTTGATGAAGTCAATAGAGTTACTGTTAAAATTTTGAGTACCCTGGGGCAGCATTACACCATCAATAATATATAATGGGTTGTTGGAAGTGTTGATGGAACTAAAACCCCGGATCCGGATGTTGGTTTGCCCGCCGGGACGGCCCGAGTTGTTATTTACCTGCACCCCCGCAATTCTACCGGCCAATGCCTGGTTCAGGGAAGGCGCGGTACGCTCCTGGAGCTGCGCGGCCCTTACCGATCCCACAGAACCCGTAAGGTCCGATTTTCTGCGGGTACCATAACCAATGACCACTACTTCGTCCATACTGGCGGTAGCAGCAGAAAGTTGAACATTGACAGAGGTTTGGTTTCCTACAGGAATTTCCTGGGAACCAAAACCGGTATAACTAAATACCAAAGTAGCCTGGGCCGAAGGAATAGTGATCGAAAAATTTCCACTTTCGTCTGTTGCAGTTGCGTTATTGGTTCCTTTTACCGTTACGGTCACGCCAGGCAGTTCTTT
The DNA here is from genome assembly GCA_023391895.1 of Bacteroidota bacterium. Taxonomy (GTDB): domain Bacteria; phylum Bacteroidota; class Bacteroidia; order Chitinophagales; family Chitinophagaceae; genus Flavisolibacter. The sequence continues at coordinate 407 of JAEWAC010000057.1, read as the reverse complement.
ATTATCCCGCAGGTCCGTAACTTTTCCGGTAATCGTTCTGGTTTGTGCAAATCCCGACACCGTCAGGAATAGCAATAGCAAGCCGTATAAGCCTGCCTTCATAGTGAAGGAGCGTCTTTCTTTCATATGCTGGTTTTAAATCGGTTTATATATTGTTTGTACGGTATATAACGTGTATAAAAAAGGCAAAGTCATAACTTATTCGCAAGCTTTCTAAGGGGGGATAAGACAAAGCAATCATACACCAATTTTACAAATGTTTGATAATACTTACAACATACCTGCGCATTTTTTTTTCACAAAATGTGTATTAAAAAATTTATTACACAAAGCATAGTTTTCCTTGCTCAATCGAATGAGTGTGGAGAATTGATTTAATATACAAAAACAACTATTCATATCTAATT
>JAEWAC010000038.1 GCA_023391895.1 Bacteroidota bacterium | reverse complement strand
CATACATACTGCGCAGGTCGGTAGGATCGTCGCGGTCGGAGCGGGCCACCTGCCCCATTACCTGGTACTGCTTGCCTTCTTTGGTAAAATAACCCAGGCGACGGTTACTCAGCGCCAGTTGCAGGGTTTGCGATACATCCTGCACGCTAACACCCAACTCGCTTGCCTTCAGACGGTCTACATTAATGCGCAATTCCGGTTTGTTGAACTTCAGGTCTGCATCCACGCCCTGCAATATTTCGCTGCGCCCGGCTTCTTCCAAAAAGCGGGGGAGTACCTCGGTCAGCTTGTTAAAGTCGTTGTTTTGCAGTACAAACTGTACCGGCTGGCCACCACGGCGGTTGACGGCAATGGTTTGTTCTTCTATGGCAAAGGCCCTTCCTTCGTTATAGCGGGGCAGGTTGCGGTTGATCATTTCCACGATTTCTTTTTGCGACCGGTCTCTTTCCTTGGGATCCATCAGCATTACCCGGACAAATCCGGTATTGGCAGAACCGGAACCTGTAAAGCCGGGTGAAGTTACCGACATCACGATTTGTTTTTCCGGAACCGAATCCAGCATCAACTGGTTCAGGCGGTCAATATAAGTGTCCATGGCGTCAAACGAAGTGCCTTCTGGTGCGGAAACCTGCAGGCGGAACTGGCTCCTGTCTTCCATGGGCGCCAGCTCGGAAGGCATGTCTTTTCCAATAAAAAAAATCATGAAGCCGCAAAGGGCAGTGATCACAAAAGCCATCCACCGCACTTTCATGAACCGGGTCAGGGCTTTGGTGTAGCCGTCTTCCATCCAGCGGAAGAAGGGTTCTGTTTTAGTATAAAACCAAGAGTGCTGGTGAACGTTTTTACGGGTCAGTTTTACCGCCAGTACCGGTGTCAGCGTGAGGGATACAAAAGCCGAAATCAATACGGCACCGGCTACCACGATACCAAACTCACGGAACAGCCGGCCTACAAACCCCTGCATGAACACAATGGGTAAAAACACACAGGCCAGTGTAATAGAGGTGGCAATTACCGCAAAGTAAATTTCCTTGGAGCCTTCCTTGGCTGCCTGCCATTTACCCATGCCCTGTTCCATCTTTTTGTAGATGTTTTCCGTAACCACGATACCATCATCCACCACCAGGCCGGTAGCCAGTACAATACCCAGCAGCGTCAGTACGTTGATGGTAAAGCCGCAGAGATACATGATAAAAAAAGCGCCGATCAGGGCCACCGGAATGTCAATCAGAGGACGGATGGCAATCAGCCAGTCGCGGAAGAACAGGTAAATAACAATCACCACCAGTACAATGGCAATGATCAGGGTTTCCTCTACCTCGGCTATGGATTGCTTGATGAATTTGGTTTGGTCCATGGCAATGTTCAAAGAAATGTCTTCCGGCATTTCTTTTTTGATTTGTTCAAACCGTTTGTAGAACTCGTTGGAGATGGAAACATAGTTGGAACCCGGCTGGGGTACAATGGCCAGCGCAATCATGGGAATACCGCTTTCCTTCAAAACGGTTTCTTCATTTTCGGGACCCAGCACGGCCTCGCCAATATCCTTGATCCTGATATCGCTGCCGCCTACATTTTTAATAATAATGTTATTAAACTCTTCTTCCGTATTCAGCCGTCCAAAGGTTCTTACGATCAACTCGGTGGCATTACCGGAAATTTTACCCGAAGGCAGTTCCACGTTCTCTCGTAACAAAGCCGTTTGTACATCACTGGCGGTCAGGGCATAAGCTGCCAGCTTTTGCGGGTTGAACCAGATGCGCATGGCATATCTTTTCTCACCCCAGATCTGTATACCACTTACTCCCGGAATGGTTTGCAGCCTTTCCACCAGCACGTTGTTGGCCCACTCCGTAATCTCCAACTGGTTGCGGGTATCGCTTTGCACGGTCATGGAAATGATCGCATCGGAAGAGGCATCGGCTTTAGATACTACCGGCGGCGCTTCCAGGTCGGTTGGCAGGGAGCGGGTAGCCTGCGATACTTTGTCCCGCACATCGTTGGCGGCGGCTTCCAGGTCTACACTCAGGTCAAACTCTACGTTGATATTGCTGGAACCGGAACTACTGAGCGAGGTAATATTTTTAACACCGGCAATACCATTGATGGCTTTTTCCAGCGGCTCGGTAATCTGGGTTTCAATAATATCGGGGTTGGCACCTCCGTAAGAGGTACGCACATTGATATTGGGTGGGTCAATGGCAGGATAATCCCGCACGCCCAGAAAGGTAAATCCAATAATACCAAATACAATAATGATGATATTCAGTACGATAGCAAGAACCGGCCGTCGTAAACTAAGTTCAGATAAATTCATTTGCTAGCCCTCGGAGTTTAGTTCTAACGTGGTTGATTGGTAATTTGTTTGATGGTGACTTTGGCTTCCGGCTTTAAACTCAGTAAGCCGGTGGTAATCACCGTATCGCCTTGTGTTAAGCCACTGGTGATCTGGATCATGGACGAATCGCGAACACCGGTAGTCACGTCTACAAACTCAGCCTGTCCGTTTTTGTATACATATACCTTTTTACCCCTTGCCTGTGGTATCACCGATTGCGTGGGTATCAACAGGGCATTGTTGTCGGGAGCAAACGCCAGCTTTACCTTGGCAAAGCCGCCCGGTACCAGGCCGCCGTCGTCACCTTTTACCTGGGCACGAATGGTGAGGCTACGGGTGGTTTCTGCAATGCCGGATTCGGTAGCTATGACCACTGCCGTATAATTCCGGTTGCTGCCTTCTATGGTAAAATTAATGTATTGGCCTTTTTTGATCTGGCTGGTATATTTTTCGGGAACGGTAAAGTCAATGCGCAGGGCACTGGTTTTTTGAATAGAAGTGATCACGCTTTGCGGCGTTACATAAGCGCCGGTGCTAATTCCTTTCAAACCCAGCTTACCGCTAAAGGGGGCGCGGATCTCGGTTTTGGCTATAGAAGTGCGAATTATATCGAGGTCGGCCCGCAGGTTGCTTACCTGCAAGGCGGTCAAATCATAGTCCTGGCGGCTGATACCCCCGATTTCCAGCAACTGCTGGTGCCGGTCTTCTGTTGTCTGGGCAATTTTGAGCTGAACTTCCAACTTTTTTCTTTGGGCCTGCAGGTCGCCATCGTACAACTTGGCCAGCAAAGCGCCTTTGTTTACATAGGCCCCTTCTTTTATATAAAGACCGGTAATACGGCCCGAAACTTCGGGGTGGATTTCGGTAGCTTCATCGGCTACAATGGTGCCGGGAACTTCGATGGATTCGCTGATAGTTTCGGCTTTCACCAAAAAAGCATCTACACGGGCAGGCGGCCTGGGACCAGCCTTTTGTTGGGCAGTTACTTCTTGTTTGCGTTTGCTGCTGCAGGAAATAAGGCTGAAGGCGGTAAGGCTAAGAACAATTAAGCAAATAGTCTGGAATTCTTTCACTTGGTTTCTAGGAGTTTAGTCGCAAAAATAACCAGTTCTTTGAATGCCGTTCCTTTAAAAACAATGTTTGCACATTCATTAACCTTAATTAACATAGCCAGTTTGATAAACGGCTGCTAAAACGGATGAGCGGTCCTAGCTGCTTACGATCAGGCTTTGTTTCACCTTGTTGGCCTTGTATACCAGGTCCTGTTTTTCGGCACTTAAAATGGTAACGTGTCCCATTTTACGGCCGGGTTTGGTGATGTGTTTACCATACAGATGCACGTAGGCATTGTCAATCTGCAGCACTTCGTTAAGGCCCTCGTACCGTACTGGTCCGCTATGCCCTTCGGCACCGATCAGGTTGATCATAACAGAAGGATATAAAAACCGGGTATTGCCCAGCGGGTGTCCCAAAATAATACGCCACAGCATATCAAACTGCGAGCTGTAGTGCGCCTCTATGGTGTGGTGGCCGCTGTTGTGTACCCTAGGGGCGGTTTCGTTTACAAACACTTCGTTATCCTCGTCTATCAGCAGCTCCACGGCAAATAGGCCGGGTGAATTGAAGTTGCGTACCACGGCAAGGGCAATGGCTTCTATTTTCCACAATACTTCTTTGGGAATATCTGCCGGGCACAACTGATAGTCCAGCAGGTTCAGGTGCTTGTTAAATACCATTTCCACCGGCGGGTACAAGGCGGTTTTGCCGTGCTGGTCCACTGCTATCATCTGCGCCACTTCTTTCTGTACGCGAATCTTTTTTTCCAGTACGCTGGGGGCATCAAATCCCAGCTCCATTTCGTGGGGGTGGTGAATCAACTGCACGCCCCGCCCGTCATAGCCGCCTTCTGCCACTTTGTGCACGGCGGGTAATAAGTCGTTTTGCTGCTGCAGTTCGCTCAGGTTGTTGGTGATAATAAACTCAGCCGTGGGTATGGCATGGTCCAGGTAATACTGCTTTTGCAAAATCTTGTTTTTGATGGTGCGCAGTACCGAGGTCCGTGGGTACACTTTTACGCCTTCGCTTTCCAGCTTTTCCAGGGCCTCTATATTCACGTTTTCAATTTCAATGGTGATGGCATCCAGGTTTTTGCCAAAGCGGTACACATCGTCAAACTGTCGGATATCGCCTTTTACAAAATAGCGGCACAGGTGTGCTGCCGGGCAATCGTCGTCGTTTTCCATAATATGGGTTTCTACCTGGTAATTGGCGGCTGCCTGCAATAACATTCTGCCCAACTGGCCGCCTCCTAAAATGCCTACTTTTAACATGCCGCGAAGGTAAGCAGGATAGGAGGAAAAAAGTTGAGGGAGGAAGAAATTGGTCCACAGACGAGGGGAGAGAGGTCCACCGTCGACAGACGACAGCCCTCAGCAGGGAGAGAAGAGTTTTAAGTTTTAAGTTTTCGAGTTCACTAGTTCACTTGTTCACGCGTTAGATCACAGATTTCGCGGATGTCTGAACCATGATTTGGGGAATTAAAGGATTAAGAAGAAAGAAGAATATTCCCTTTGCTATATGGACTTTTGAAGCAGTTATTGCAGTCTTTGAATAATTTCTATCAGGAATGGTGCAGCGCCTTATCCCGCATGAACAGCAGAGAGGTATTGCTTTCAGAAAAGGGTAGCGGGATACCGCGCCTTTAGTATCTATGCATAACACGCAAAAGGATTCGAACTTCTTGAAAACCCCATACCAGTAAACCTTTTCAGATTATTTACAGATCATAGAGAAGGATACCTGCTGTTGTGAGGGTTGCTTGTGCGTGGGCCGGCCAAAGGGGCGGAGCCAGCGGGTTGGCTTCTTACTTTTTGCTCCCCTTTTTCGGGGAGAAAAAGTAAGAAGGGCTACCTACAGAAATACAAACTATAGTCATATGGAGTTTTGAAAAGGTTTGCTATATAGGGGTTTAAAGAAGTGAGTAGGAAATACAAAACCTGATTTACAAGAAAAGAAGGAGAAGCTGGATAAATATTTTATTCAAATATCCGTATAAACACTAAAAAGGTATTTCCTGCGAGGCAATACAGCGAGGAATGAAATAAGTATCCTGCAGTAAATACGAGTTAAGACGTTGGCATCTTGCAGTTATTATAACATAATCACAAGTGCGACATTTTCAAAAGCCCATATAGGTAATTTATAAAAAAGTAGGGAAGGGGATAAAAGAAAAAGTCCCGACAGTGGTCGGGACTTGAATATGATTTTTAAAGAAGTTCTTATTTGGAACTGCTCTTAGAACCACTTTTTGAAGCACCACTTTTAGCGGCTGTTTTTTTAGCGCCTGCTTTTGAAGCGGTTTTAGTAGCTCCTTTGGCAGATGCTTTAGAAGCCGTTTTGCTGGCACCTTTGGCAGAAGCCTTGGAAGCGGTCTTAGTAGCTCCTTTGGAAGCACCACCTTTAGCGGCTGTTTTGCTGGCACCTTTAGAGGTAGCTTTGGAAGCTGTTTTAGCAGCACCTTTAGATGCTGTTTTGGTAGCTCCTTTAGATGCTCCTTTGCTGGCGCTTTTTGCAGAAGCCTTAGAGGCAGTTTTGGTAGCTCCTTTTGAAGCACTCTTGGTTGTTGCTGCTTTTTTTGCTCCTCCTTTACTAGCGGTTTTGCTAGCTGTTTTGGAAGTTGTTTTAGCGGCAGCTTTTTTTGCTGTTGCCATGTTGTTTTGAATTTAATGGTTAGTAATAAAAAAAACTTCGATAGGTAAAATTATAAACTAAATTTTAACTATCAAAGTTTTTGCCAACCTTTCAAAACACATTAGGCGGTTGCTTCTACAACAGAAACAAAAGTTCTGTCTTGTCTTCCTTTGCGGAATTCAACTACACCATCTGTTAATGCAAACAGGGTAAAGTCTTTACCAACACCTACGTTTTTACCAGGATGGTAAACAGTACCGCGTTGACGAACAATAATGTTTCCGGAAATAGCAGGTTGGCCACCAAAAATTTTTACACCCAAACGTTTGCTGTTTGAGTCGCGGCCGTTCTTTACACTACCTTCACCTTTCTTGTGAGCCATGATGAATTATTTTTTAGAATGAAAGTTGAATGAATTAAGCAATATCGCTGATCTTGATTTTGGTATAATGCGTACGGTGACCTAATTTTTTGCGGAAACCTTTTCTGCGTTTTTGCTTATAAGCAATCACTTTATCACCTTTTACGTGATCCAGGATTTCAGCCTGTACTTTTACTTTAATAGCGTCACCAACTGATAAATTACCATCAGCATCTGCTAATATTACTTCAGATAACTCGATTTTATCACCGGCTTTGCCATCTAAATTGGGCACATACAAAGTTTGGTCTTTCTCAACCTTAAACTGCATACCGGCTATTTTTACAACTGCGAACATAACGGTTCAAAAATTAGGTGGGCAAAAGTAAGGCTTAATTCTGATGTATCCAACAAAAACATTAGCAGAAAACCTAAATTAGGAAGGTCTTAACCTGTATGAGTATATTTGTGCCGCTTTGGCTTGCCTCCACTTCCGTTTTTAACAATAAAGGCGGCTAAAAGCCTATAACTAATGAAGATCAAGTCATTTTTGGCCAAGCCATTCGCTTCTTATATACAGCGTACCATTCGCAAAGGTATGGCTACCGCCCTGGAAGACCAGGACGCGATATTGAAATCTTTACTTAAAACGGCCCACGATACTCAGTTTGGCAAGGATCACGGACTGAAAGACGTGTCTAACTACGCCGGGTTCAAACAAGCCGTGCCCATCCGCGATTATGAGCAGCTCAAGCCTTATGTGGATAAAATAAAAGAAGGCAAGCACAACATCCTCTGGAAAGGAAAGCCCATTTACCTGGCCAAAACATCGGGCACTACCAGCGGCATTAAGTATATTCCTATTACCAAAGATTCGATTCCCAACCATATCAACTCGGCCCGCAATGCCCTGTTGTGCTATATGGCCGAAACCGGCAACACGGCCTTTGCCGATGGTAAGCTCATTTTTTTGTCCGGCTCGCCGGAGCTGGAGCGGATTGCCGACATCCCTACCGGCCGGTTAAGTGGCATTGTCAACCATCATATACCCAGTTATCTGCGCAGCAACCAGTTGCCCAGCTACGAAACCAACTGTATAGAAGACTGGGAAACGAAGCTGGATAAAATTGTAGACGAAACCATCAACCAGGACATGACGCTGATCAGCGGCATTCCACCCTGGATGCAGATGTACTTTGACCGGCTGACGGAACGGAGCGGCAAAAAAGTGAAAGACCTGTTTCCCAACTTTTCAGTACTGGTGCACGGCGGGGTAAACTTTGAGCCTTACAAGGCCCGGCTGTTTGATGCTATTGGTAAAAAAATCGATGCTATTGAAACCTTTCCGGCATCGGAGGGGTTTTTTGCTTTTCAGGATACGCAAACTGAAGAAGGCCTGCTGTTGAATACCAATAGCGGCATCTTTTTTGAGTTTGTGCCCGCGGCCGAAATTTTCAGCCCGAATCCTACGCGGCTGTCGTTGCACGATGTGAAGGTAGGCGAGAACTATGCCCTGATCATTAACAGCAATGCCGGGTTGTGGGGGTATAACATTGGAGATACGGTCAAATTTGTTTCTACCAATCCCTATCGTATTGTGGTGTCAGGCAGGGTCAAGCATTTTATTTCGGCCTTTGGAGAGCACGTGATTGGCGAAGAAGTAGAGTACAGCCTGCTGAAAGCCGCGGCGGAAGAAGGGGTGCCTATTACCGAATTTACCGTAGCACCATTAATACAGCAGGGTGAGGGTAAAAGCTACCATGAGTGGTTTGTAGAATTTGAGAACGTGCCGCAAAACCTGGATGCTTTTGCTAAAAAAGTAGATGATAACCTGAGGGCTAAGAATATTTATTATGACGACCTGATTACCGGCAACATACTACAGCCCCTGCAGATAAGAATTGTTAAAAAGAACGGTTTTATAGATTATATGAAGTCCATTGGGAAATTGGGCGGGCAAAATAAAGTACCCCGCTTGAGCAACGACCGCAAGATTGCTGATGAACTGGTAAAATGGACAGAAAACAGTTTGTAGATTTGTCATTTGTCGGAAAGTGTTGTGCATTCCTGGGAATCACAGTTGAGCACCTTCCGCTTTTTTTTGAAAGAATGACTATTTGATTATCATGACTGAAATTAAAGTTATCACCCATTTGAATCATTTAATCCAATAATCCATCATGAACCCAACTCCCCATAAGAAACGTATTGCCATCTTTGGTTCTACCGGATCTATAGGAACGCAGGCTCTGGAAGTGATTGCTGCCCATCCGGATTATTTTTCCGTTGAGGTGCTGACCTGCAATGGTAACGACGAGTTGCTGGTAGAGCAGGCCCTGCGGTTCAACCCCAACATAGTAGTCGTAGGTGACGAAAGTAAGTATACACAGGTTAAGCAAGCTTTGTCATCAACCGACATCAAAGTTTTTGCCGGCGAAAAAGCTTTGGAAGAAGTGGCTTCAATGGACGTGTACGACTTAATGCTGGCAGCCATTGTGGGCTATGCCGGTTTAAAACCTACATTAAATGCCATTCATGCCGGTAAGGCTATTGCACTGGCCAATAAAGAAACGCTGGTGGTAGCCGGCGACATTGTGATGCAGTCGGCCGTTGAAAAGCGGGTACCGATTATTCCTGTGGATTCGGAGCATTCGGCTATTTTTCAGTGCCTGGTGGGGGAGATGCGCAACCCCATTGAAAAGGTGATACTAACCGCTTCAGGTGGTCCGTTTCTGGGTAAGAAAACCAACTGGCTGGTCAATGTAAAGCGGGAGCATGCCCTGCAACATCCCAACTGGAACATGGGTGCCAAGATCAGTGTCGATTCGGCAACGCTAATGAACAAGGGCCTGGAAATGATTGAAGCCAAGTGGCTGTTTAACCTACAGCCCGACCAGATTGAAGTGGTCATTCACCGGCAAAGCATTATCCACTCCATGGTGCAGTTTGAAGACGGCAGTGTTAAAGCACAAATGGGTTTACCAGACATGAAAGTGCCGATTCAATACGCCCTTAGTTTTCCCAACCGCATCAAAAACGACTTTCCACGGCTGGATTTAAAGAAATTTAATGAACTAACGTTTGATGAACCCGACCTGCGTACCTTCCGCAACTTAACCCTGGCGATGGAAGCCTTGAATAAGGGGGGCAACTTACCCTGTGTGCTCAACGCGGCCAACGAGATAGCCGTATGGGCTTTTTTACGTAACCGCATCGGCTTTTTGGACATGACAGATGTTATTGAAAACACCATGCAGAAAGTGCCGTTTATCAGTCAGCCTACCTTGCAGGAGTATTACGAAAGCGACGGGGAGGCCAGGAGCTATGCCGCTGATATGATAAAGTTATGATCTTTTAATTCTGTTATATCTTTCCAATAATTGAGGAACGGCGGCTATTTATTACCCATTTAATAGATATTTGCCCCAAAAAATTAAAATCCTTTTTTCGGATTTCGTTATATGAACTATTTATTAGCTATAGATTGGTCTGCCGTTGCTGTAAAAACCGGTCAGTTTATTTTATCCTTTTCCATCCTGGTAGTGTTGCACGAGCTGGGCCATTTTTTGCCCGCCAAGTGGTTTGGCTGCCGCGTAGAAAAGTTTTACCTGTTTTTTAACCCCTGGTTTTCGCTTTTTAAAAAGAAGGTGGGAGAAACGGAGTATGGCCTGGGCTGGGTGCCGTTTGGCGGCTATGTAAAGATTGCCGGTATGGTGGACGAAAGCATGGACAAAGAGCAGATGAAACAGCCGCCACAGCCGCACGAGTTTCGCAGCAAGCCGGCCTGGCAGCGGTTGATTATTATGCTGGGTGGTGTAACAGTAAACGTGATCCTGGCGCTGGTTATTTTTATTTTCATTACCTGGGTGTGGGGCGATCGTTACATTCCGGCCCAGAACCTGAAATATGGCGTTTACTCCGATAGCCTGGGTAGAAAGATTGGCGTGCAGGATGGCGACAAAATAGTAGCCGTAGGCGGTAAACCCGTGGAGAAAGTAGGTACGGTGGGATCGGAGATTGTAATGAGCGAAGCCAAGAGCATCACCGTAGACCGCAATGGACAATTGATTGAATTAAACATTCCGCCTGGATTTATCGAGCAGTTAAATGCCAACCGCCTGGGAGGCTTTACCTATGTGCGCTATCCTTTGCTGGTGGACTCGGTTCGGAAAACAGATAATCAGCCGACCGTAAATGTGCAAAAAAATGACCGCTTGATTGGCTTTAACAATGCACCAGTAGAATACAGTACCGACCTGATGCAGTTTACGGACTATAGAAGCAAGAAAGCTACGCTTACTTTTTTGCGCAATGGAAAGGATACGGTGAGGACAGAAGTGTTTTTTGACGAAAAAGGCAATTCGGAAATTATGTTCAAAAGCATGGTGGATATGCTGGGCAGCAAGCATATTACTTATTCCTTTGCAGAAGCGATACCCGCCGGGGTGAACCGTTGCTTTGAAACTTTGACCAAATATGTTCAGAACGTGGGACAATTATTTACCTCCAAAGAAGTAAAAGTAAAGGATTCCCTGGGTAGTGTGCTAAGTATTGGAGGCGTGTTTCCCGGCGTTTGGGACTGGCAAAGCTTCTGGACGCTGACAGCCATTTTCTCTATCATTCTGGCTTTTATGAATGTATTGCCCATTCCGGCCCTGGATGGCGGCCATGCCTTGTTTACGCTTTACGAAATGATCACCGGCCGTAAGCCCAGTGATAAGTTCATGGAGTATGCGCAAATGGTGGGTATGGTATTGTTACTGGGTTTGATGGTGTATGCTTTGGGATTGGACATCTGGAGATTATTTAAGTAGTTTTTTGCAAATATTTGTACGAACTTTGCATAATAAATGCACCAAACGGGGGCGTTTGGTTTTGACAGCATAGGTCTTTGAAAGTGTAAGCATGTCGAGCGTTGGATAATTAGCTCGTAAATCTGAATATTCGAACTATAAATGGCAATACACAGTATGCCATGGCTGCCTAATTAGTAATTAGCGCACCCATTTTGGCCGAGATAGCAGGCTTGCCTGTGCCGCGCTACTCCGCCTAAATCAAACAGAAACAGGCTGCTGCAACGGAAGGCTGTGACCGTTGCTTAAGACCATCCAGCTAAGGAACTTATTGGTTTGTCCAGTCCCTGTAAGTTCCCGACAATGAATTCTGGAATAAGCATGTAGAAAGCTTTTGGGGAATATGTTTGGACACCGGTTCGATTCCGGTCGCCTCCACTTATTATATTGGAAAATAACAAATAGCTATAATTGTTATTTTCCAATATAATATTTTGATAATCAAGTTTCCTCTTTCTTCAGAGTCAACAAGTGACAAGGATGCATTATTTTGTATCAAAATGAACGTATCTCATCACACATTTTCATGTCTTCCCAACTACCCATACGTGATGCCAAAGCCATTCTTGAAGCTGCTTCCGAATTGTATTTTAAGCAACAGCTGCCACCCGAATGGCTGACCGATAAGCCCAAGGATTTCGGCATCGACCTTCAAGTAGGCCTTGTTAAAAACAACCAGGTTACCGGCCTGAATTTCGTAGTCCAGTTAAAGGCTACCAAGGCTTTAAAAAGTTCACCTAAAGTAACCTTGAAAACATCCACCCTTCATTTTTTATTTAACAGGCTGGAACCGGTGATGGTGGTTTTGTATGTTCAAAACGAAAACGTGGCTTACTGGAAATGGCTGCAAAAAGAACAGTTTGATTTATCCAAAAATCAATCCAGCCATACCGTGCATATCGATGCCCATCAACAACTGGCAAGTATGGATTGGGGGCAATTGTACCATGATGTGCAGCGTATTTTTAAAATTCAAAAACAATTACTTACTGCCCTCGAATACGATCTATTTTCGCGCTCCGAACTGGAAGCGAAAGCTTGGGCGCATTATTTCCAGCGGAACCTGCCCGAAGCAGGCTTCTACTTCAGGAGAATATTGGCCCAGGAAATCAGCCCGCTAATCCTATTGGCCCTGGCCCAATGTGAATACGACCAGTTCCATTATAGCCAAGCTTTGTTTTATATTAACCAGGCGCTTGAACTTGAACAATCTCCCAAGATCTTAGCGACAAAAGGTATCATACTGGCTGAAGATGGAATCCAAAGCAAAGATTATTACAAGCTAAAACAGGCGGAAGCCATCTTCGAAATCCTTTATGTTCAAAACCCGAGTGCTATACATGCTTATAACTACGCTAACACCCTGTCTCAATTAAATCAACTGGAGCCATCCGAAGCCATCTTTACAAAGGCCGAAGCCTTGTATAAAAGAACCATTGAGTTGGATCCTGGTTTTGCAGAAGCTTGGAAAAACCTGGGCCAATTGTATTTTGACATGGGCCAACATCAAAAAGAGATTGTGTGTTATGAAAAAGCTTTAGAGATCAACCCACAACTTCCTGAAGCGCATATTTCTAAAGGCATCACCCTTACCCACGTTTACCACCAGCATGAAGATGCGCTTAAAGAAATGACCAGCGGCATTGCACTGGATGGACGGATTTTTACCCGCTTTCCTCTGATCTACTACTGGATGGGCCAAGCGCATTTTGCCCTTAAAGAGATCCCAGCGGCACTAGACTGGGTAAATAAAGGGTTAAATCATCACCCCGGACAGGGCGCGTTCCATCAACTTAAAACGCGGGTCCTGATCACACATCTCGACGACCCGCATATCTTGCCGGAGGCGATTCGTTTTTTTACCGAAGGCAGGGAACTTCATCCCAACGATCCTTTACATTTTTACTATTGGTGCTTGTCCCAATTAAAAGCGCAAAACGAAGCAACCGTAATGCAGGAGTTGGAAACATGGCTTCAAAAACAATTGTCCATCAAGATCCACAAAAGCTGGTTTGGTAACTTCTCCGTACATGATCTTTTGGTGATCCCCAAGTATTGGGATGATACCATACTGTACCTTCAAGCCTATGATCTCGAAGCTGCAGCAGAACATTTAAAAGGGCTAGAGCAGGTAGACAGGTTCCTGGATTATTTCCAGCTGGCCAGGGCTTTATTCCTCAGCCTGTTGCGTCAACAATCCAATCAACCGGATACCACCAAAGCGATTATAGACCACTGTATTCAACAGGCTTTTTACCCATTGCCGGTTGATTCAATGGCGGCAATGATAACAGCCACTAAAGAAAAGCCTAAAGAACTGGCTCACCAACTTTCTATTGTCCTTGTACACGTAAGCACATTGCACCTGCTCGAGATAATCCAGTGTGTTGGATTTTACTTTGGCAGCTTAGAAACTCCTTCATCCAAATTTGAACACCTGATCGATGCCGAAGCCATCCATAAAG
>JAEWAC010000010.1 GCA_023391895.1 Bacteroidota bacterium | reverse complement strand
GCTTTACGGTAGCCCGTATCTTCTTCTGCTCTTCCTTGAACTTTACAATGTTCAGCGGGTATTCCTTGTCGTTTTGTTTGGATAACCACTCCGTTGTTTCCTGGATCATCTTGAACGATGGAGTATTGGCTATGCGTGCATTACTCATATTCTTGATGGACTGTAGGTCATAATCCGATTTCCATTTGCTGTAGTTGGCTTTATTGATCTCATCCCAGGGCATGGCCTCATCATTGTATTTTTCGCGGAAACGAAGGTATTCATACTGGTCCGGGATCACTACGTCAGGTACCACCCCTTTCAGCTGGGTAGATCCACCATTAATACGGTAAAACTTCTGCAGGGTTAATTTAATAGAACCCAGGTCAGAATTGGAGGACATGAAATTCGTTTCCGGATCCAGGCCATAGCTCCGCTGAACGGTACCTTTACCATAAGTGCTGGTGCTGCCCAGTACAATACCACGGCCGTAGTCCTGAATGGCAGCGGCAAATATCTCAGACGCGGAAGCGCTAAACTCGTTGACCAGCACCGCCAAAGGACCATTGTATAAAACAGACTTGTCTTTATCGCGCAATACCATGGGGTTGCCGTCGCGGTCTTTTACCTGTACAATGGGCCCTTCTTCAATAAACAAACCGGCCATCTGCACCACATCGTACAAAGAACCGCCGCCGTTATTGCGCAGGTCAATCACAATACCGTCAACTTTTTCAGCCTTTAATTTCATTACTTCTTTGGCCACGTCCACGGCGCTGCGGGCACCATTGGGGTTTTCAAAGTCAGCATAGAATTCCGGTAAAAAGATGTAACCTATTTTGGAAGTACCATTATCAATCACCGCACTGCGGGCAAAGGTTTCATCCTGTACAATCTCATCCCGGATAATAGAAACTGTTTTCAGCGTACCATCTTTCTTTTTCAGGGTCAGCTTTACTTCGGTTCCTTTTTTACCCCGGATGATCTTAACGGCATCTTCTACCACGTAACCGGTCAACTCTACCGGTGCTTCGTTGCCCTGGGCCACTTTCATCACTACATCGCCCACTTCTATCTGGCCGGATTTGTAAGCCGGGCTGCCGGTTAACACAGACGCGATTTTGATATTGCCTTCATCATATTGCAGGGAAGCACCAATACCGGAAAAGCGGCCGCTAAGTTGCTCATCAAAATATCTTTTTTCTACCGGCGGGAAAAACTCTGTATAAGGATCCATGGTAGTAGTAATGGCGTTGACAAATACATTGAATTTGTCGTCATCATTAAACTTGTAGCGGTAGCGGTCAAAGGTACGGTCCATAATCTTACCCACTTTTTCGCGGGCTTCTTTTTCCAGCTCCGCATCGGTCTTAGCTACAAAGCCTTCCTTACCCTTGTTTTTATCGCGAATGTCCTGCAGCTCCACATAGCGGTCCAGCGTCAGATATTTCAGGCGCTTTCTCCAGCTTTCTCTCAAGGCCTCCTTATTGGCTGCAAACGATAGCTTTTTAGGATCGGTCACAATGGATTCGTCTTTGGTAAAATCAAAAGGCTGGGCCAGGATTTCTTTATAGATCTTAGCGGCTTCATCTACCCTCCTGTTAAACAGTTTGCCGGCTTCCAGGAAAAACTCCACCGGCTGACCTTTGATCTCATCATCAATGCGGGTTTCGTATTTTTTTAATGCATTGACGTCTTCCTGCATCAAAATATTTTTCTCCGGGTCCAGGTCGCCCAGGAATTTGATAAAAACCTTTTTAGAAAATGCATCATTGATATCTTTAGGCTTGTAGTGCCCTTGTGTTAATATAACACCAATGCTTTGCAAAATCCGCTCATATTTGGATGGTGGTGTTTTTTTTCCGGTACCCATCGTATTAAAGGCCAGAAAAATGCCACCAGCCAGCATCACCAGCAGTAGGGGTAATCTCTTCATATTGAACAAGTATTTAAATGCCTTTGGCATATTTCAAATTTAAGGCAAAAACTAAGCCCCTGTTTGTTAATGTTGTTTTTATTAAACCTTTTTGATGAGTGGGTCCAGCGGCTTAATAATGGCACCCCTTGTTAACACTTTAAAAAAGCCATGGTTGTAGCGCATCGGCCATTATTTTAAAAAGCCCCTTTGGCTGCGCCCCTACTTTTTTAAGAAATCTTAAAATTTTTAAATTGAAATTGTTTTTGTTTTCCTATTTTTGCCCCGTCAAACGGTGACTGTAGCTCAGTTGGTTAGAGCATCAGATTGTGGTTCTGAGGGTCGCCGGTTCGAGACCGGTCAGTCACCCACTTCAACCCCGCATTCAGGCGGGGTTTTTTATTTATACGGTCGCAATCTTTTATAATGGGTGGGCAAGGTTAATTAAGGTTAAATGAAATGGTTAACGCACCGAAACATGCTAATTTGCGGGCCAATTAGATATTTATGACCAAAAACTGCGTAGAACGACCCTTGAAGCTTACAAAGAACATCCCAACCCTGAAAATACTTGGTTTGGGCACCCTTTTATTTTTTTCCGTTGCCACACAAGCACAAATGCCCGGAGGGGCCCCCGGCCGCGGCGCCGGCGCCCAGCAGCAGCTTACCGGCCGGTTTTACGGCAAGGTAGTAGATGCCTCCAATAAAGGCATAGAAGCCGCATCCGTAACCCTGGTGCAGGAACGGATGGACACCGCCACCAAACAACGCAAAGAAGTGATTGTGGGCGGTATGCTCACCAGCGCCAAGGGAGAATTCAGCATTGAAAACATACCCGCTTTTGGCCGCTACAAGCTGCGTATAACCGGTATTGGCTATAAAGACTTTGAACAGGCCGCTGCGTTTCAAATGCCCAACCGCAATGGGGGCGGTAACCCCTCTGCCATGCTCAGTGCTTTGGATAAAGACCTGGGCAACATCAAACTGGAAATTGATGATAAAATATTAAGCGGTGTAACGGTTACCTCCAACCGGCCTTTACTGCAAATGGGTATTGACCGTAAGATCTTTAATGTAGACAAAAACATTGTATCTCAAGGCGGAACGGCCGTTGACGTAATGAAAAACGTGCCATCCCTGAACGTGGATATCGACGGCAACGTAACCCTGAGAAATAATGCACCACAGATTTTTGTAGACGGACGCCCCACCAACCTTACCCTGGAGCAAATACCCGCCGACGCCATTGAAAGTGTGGAAATCATTACCAACCCTTCGGCCAAATTCGATGCCTCAGGGGGTACGGCAGGTATATTAAATATTGTATTAAAAAAGAACAAGCGCGTAGGCTACAGCGGCAACGTACGCGCCAATATTGACTCCCGCCTGCGTACCGGCTTTGGCGGCGACATCAACATCCGCCAGAACAAGGTCAACTTCTTTGCAGGTGCCAATGTTAACCAGCGCAAATCCATTGGTACCGGCACCACCCATCGTACCACTTTTGGTAAAATAACCTCCGAATCCAACCAAAATGACCGCAGCGAAATGAAAGGTATTTTTGGATTTGGCAGGGCCGGCTTGGATTATTTTATTTCCAACCGGAACACGTTAACCGTCAGCGGAACCATGGCAAGGGGCAATATGTCGCCTTTTTCAGAAAATGATATTTATATTGACTCGTTGACCAATAACGGCACCATCTCCCGCTACCAGCCCCGCTACACCAACTCTAAAAATGAGTTTCGCAACATGGGGGCGCAGGCCAGCTTTAAACATATATTTCCCAAAGCCGGCCACGAGTGGTCAGCTGATGTGAACTACAACCGGGGAAAAAATCAAAATAATGCCCTTATAACCACCGATTATTACCTGCTGAACCCCAAACAATTTGAAAGACAATACCAGCAGCGGCAAATGGGCAGCGGCAACAACGAAAACCTTGTGGTACAAACCGATTATAGCAATCCCATCAACGACAAAGCGAAATTTGAACTGGGTGCCCGTGCGTCTATCCGGAAGGTAAACAGTGCCACCAACTATTATAGTGTAGAAACCAATGGCGTACTGACTCCCAGGTCCGATCAGAACATTGTATACAACAGTGAAGACCGGATTTATGCTGCCTATGGTACTTTTTCTAACCGCATCAAAAACTTTGGCTACCAGCTGGGCATGCGCCTGGAAAGCTCCGACTATACCGGCAAGCTGCCGAATAAAGACCAGTCTTTCAATATCAAATTTCCGGTCAGCCTGTTCCCCAGCCTGTTCCTGACCCAGAAGATCAAGGAAAACGACGAGCTGCAGTTTAACTACAGCCGCCGGATTAACCGCCCGAACTTTTGGCAACTGTTCCCCTTCTATGATTTTTCTGATACCTTGAACATCAGCCGTGGTAATCCTGGCCTCAATCCGGAGTTCACCAATTCACTGGAACTCTCTTATTCCAAGATTTTCAAAAACCGGGATAATTTTATCGCGTCCCTGTATTTTAAAAATACCAGCGACCTGATTACCCGTTATCAGCAATTGGAGTATGTGGAGTTTATTCAGGACACAGTGCCGGTGCTGGGTTATATCAATGCCAATAACAGCTATATCACCGGTCTGGAGTTAACCAGCAGAAACAAAATCACCAAATGGTGGGATCTTACCTCCAATGCGAATTTCTTCACCTCTAAAATAGACCTGAAAGATTTGCCGGATCCGGACCAGTTCCTGAGCTATTTTGTAAAAATCAATAACTCGTTCCGCCTGCCCAAAAACTTCACGTTGCAATTGTCTGCTGACTACCAGTCCAAGATTATTTCTTCGCCGGGTGGTGGCGGTGGCCGTGGCTTTGGCGGCGGTGGCGGTGGTATGTTTGGTGGTGGCAGCTCGACTGCACAGGGTTTTATCCGTCCTAACTATGGTGTGGATGCGGCTTTGCGCTATGAGTTTTTGAAGAACCGCACAGCGGCCGTTTCCCTGAGCATCAATGATATCTTCAGAACCCGTAAGTACGATGCCCATACCGAATCGCCCTTTTTTGTGCAGGATGTGGTACGCCGCAGAGACCCGCAGGTGGTGCGCCTGAACTTCAACTACCGGTTTGGTAAGTTTGATGCCAACTTATTCAAGCGTAAAAACAACCGCATGGAAGGAGATGGCGGCATGGAAGGCATGAACATGTAAACTTCTTTAAAACCCCATATGGAAAAGCCTTGCAGTCATGCAGGGCTTTTTTGTTGTTTTGGCAGTACTTTTGACGCCCATGATCTATCAATTTGCTATTGTTGGCTGCGGTCGCATTGCGGCCCGGCATGCGGAGAATATTGCCAGGGTGGGAAAACTAAAAGCTGTTTGCGATACCGTGACAGAAAAAGCAGATGCCCTTGCCCGGCAGTATGGCGCTACGGCTTATTATTCTATAGACGACCTGCTGGCTGCGGAAAAAGAAATTGATGTCGTCAGTGTCTGTACGCCCAATGGTTTTCATGCCGAGCATGCCATCAAATCGCTTCAACACGGCAGGCACGTGCTGTGCGAAAAGCCCATGTGCATTACATCAGCGGCCGCCTGGCAAATGATTGAAACGGAAAAGTTCAGTCGTAAAAGGTTATTTGTCGTGAAGTCTACCCGTTTTAATCCTTTAGTACAAAGCCTGAAGAATATTTTAGATAAAAAGCTTTTAGGTCAGGTATACAGTTTTCAGTTAAGTTGCTTTTGGAATCGGCCAGCAGCTTATTATTCAGATTGGCATGGAAAAGAGTTCCCGGATGGTGGTACCTTATATACCCAATTCAGCCATTACATCGATGCCTTGATCTGGATGCTGGGTGATATAAAAGAAGTAAAAGGTTTTGCAGGCAATATGGCGCATCAAAAGGTCATGGAGTTTGAAGACACAGGTGTAGTAGCACTTAAAATGCAAAATGATGTATTAGGAACTTTTAACTGGTCGGTAAATACTTATTTGAAAAACTATGAAATCAGCTTGACACTTATTGCAGAAAAGGGAACTATTTGTTTGGGCGGAGCTTATCTGAATGAAATTATGTATCAAAACATGGAAGGAGATATAGAGCTTTTGAACACAACAAGTGCCGCTAACGAATATGGGTTTTATAATGGATCCATGAGCAATCACCAGGAAGTTTATGAGCAATTGATAAAAGCTTTAACTGATAAAGAACAGCCTTTTACCAATGCCTTTGATGGCTTGAAAACAGTTGAGGCCATTGAAAAAATTTATAAGGCCGTTACACCAAGCATACCAAGGTGAAGCATATATATTTTACCGTGACCAATGATCTTTCTTTTGATCAACGCATGCATCGCATCTGCGATTCACTCTCGGCGTCTGGCTATACGGTAACGCTGGTGGGCAGAAAAAGAAAAAGCTCCTTACCCTTACAAGAAAAAAAATACAACCAAAAGCGCCTCAATTGCTATTTAGACAAAGGTTTTCTGTTCTATGCAGAGTACAACCTGCGCCTTTTATTTTTTCTCTTCTTCAAAAAAATGGATGCTCTATGCGCCATTGACCTGGATACCATTTTGCCTTGTTTATTGATTTCAAAGCTTAAATCCATACCTCGTGTTTACGATGCGCATGAATATTTTACAGAAATGAAGGAAATACGTACCCGCCCTCTTGTTAAAAAAGTATGGCAGCGGATTGAATCATTTTGTGTACCCAAATTCAAATCTGGTTATACAGTAAGTAATGGATTGGCAGGACTGTTTAAACAAAAATATAATTGCGATTATATTACTATTAGAAACATGCCCTTAATACAGGAGAGGAATATTCCACCCTCTGCAACTAAATTTTTATTGTACCAGGGTGCTGTAAATGAGGGCCGTGGCTTTGAATACCTGATTCCTGCCATGCAGCATATCAATTACCCTTTAATAGTATGTGGCGACGGAAACTTTATGCAATCATTGAAAAACTTGATCATAATGCATAAGGTGCAGGATAAAGTAATTTTAAAAGGCATGTTGCTTCCGGAGGAGTTAAGAAAAATTACGCCTAACGCTACAATAGGTATTGATTTAACAGAAGATGAAGGATTACATCATTACTATGCCTTGCCTAATAAGTTCTTTGACTATATTCATGCAGCGTTGCCACAACTAGCAATGAATCTGCCGGAGTATAAAGCAATCAATGACAAGTATAAAGTAGCTGTCCTACTAGACAGCTTAGATGCAAATACTATTGCCAAAACTTTAAATTCAATGATGAAAGATGAATACCTGCTGCAGGAATTGAAAGAAAACTGTTTAAAAGCCCGTCTGGTATTTAACTGGCAACAGGAAGAGAAGAAGCTTTTGGCTTTTTACAGGCAAACAATAGGCATATGAAGAAAACAGTCCATATTGTTTGTTTTGATGTGCCTTACCCGGTAGATCATGGTGGTTTCTTTGATCTGTTTTATAAGATCAAGGCATTACACGAACAAGGCATTGCCATAATATTGCATTGCTTTCAGTATGGCAGGGACCAACAGGATATACTGAGCCACTATTGTAAAGATGTTTTTTATTATGAAAGGTTTACCGGCTTGAAAAGTTTTTCTTTTAAATTGCCATATATTGTAAAATCCCGTATTAACAAAAAGCTTTTCAATAACTTATCTGCCGATCATTTCCCTATAATTTTAGAAGGAACACATTGCACTTATTGGCTTTATAAGAATTTACTTTCGCAACGTAAAATCATTTACCGACTGCACAATATTGAACATATTTATTACAAACAGCTTTTTTATACAGAAAAAAACTTTTTAAAAAAGCTATATTATTTATGGGAAAGCCTTTTATTAAAAAATTATGAAAGAAAAGCTGCACTTCAGGCAAGCGTTGTTTTACCGGTTTCAGAAAATGATGTGGTGAAGTTTAAACACTTCTGTCCCAAAGCAAATATTCAGTACGTACCCGTTTTCCTGCCTTACCAGAAAGTAGAAACAAAAGAAGGATCAGGAAACTATTGTCTGTATCACGGCAATCTTTCCGTTGCAGAAAATGAACAGGTTGCGATCTGGCTGGTAAAAAATGTGTCCGAAAAGATAAACCTGTCTTTAATAATCGCGGGAAGGCAACCATCACACCATTTAACCCGTATTGTTCAGCAATATAAAAACGTACAATTGATTGCCGATCCAGCTGATGAAGAAATGCAGCGTCTGATCCAAAATGCCCATATCAATCTTATATTCTCCTTTAATGCAACAGGCATCAAACT
Source organism: Bacteroidota bacterium (assembly GCA_023391895.1). Taxonomy (GTDB): domain Bacteria; phylum Bacteroidota; class Bacteroidia; order Chitinophagales; family Chitinophagaceae; genus Flavisolibacter. Next base: position 11,628 of record JAEWAC010000010.1, on the reverse strand, counting down.
AAAATTGATCAATGCGCTTTTCAATGGAAGGCATTGTCTTGTAAATACAGCAGCTGTAATTGGCACAGACCTGGAACAATATTGTCATAAAGCAGAATCAGCTAAACAGGTACAGGAAGTTGTTAACCAACTTCAATATCGCGCTTTTGAAATACAGGAAATTCAAAAGCGTGAAAAAGCAATTCTGGCTTTATTCAACAACCAATTAAATGCCCAAAAACTTAGTGCGTGGCTATACTAGCATTATCAATCACCCTTCCTTTTTCAGTACGAACCATGCGGGCCGGGTATTTGTTGATAACAATATAATCGTGCGTAGCCATTACAATAGCGGTTCCGTAGTCGCGGGAGATATGAAACAGCAACTGCATGATCTCATCTGAAGTTTCGGGATCCAGGTTCCCGGTGGGCTCATCTGCTAAAATAAGCTTGGGAGAATTGAGCAAGGCGCGTGCTATGTCCACTCTTTGCTGCTCACCACCACTCATCTCGTATGGCATTTTAAAGCCTTTGGACTTCAAGCCTACTTTTTCCAGCACGTCGGCGATTTTTTCATTCATCAGCTTTTCGTCTTTCCAGCCGATGGCCTTTAAAACAAACTTCAGGTTGTCGTTTACATTGCGGTCGGTCAGCAGCTGAAAGTCCTGAAACACGACGCCCAAGGTTCTGCGTAAAAAAGGAACGGTTTTCCAGGTCAGTTTTCTTAAGTCAAAACCAGCCACGGTAGCTTCGCCTTCTTTCAAGGGCAGTTCGCCATATAGGGTTTTTAACAAACTGGATTTGCCGGTACCGGTTTTACCTACCAGGTATACAAATTCGCCCCGGTTGACGGTAAGGTTTACATCCTGCAGCACCATGCTGTCGCCCTGATAAATATTCACGTTCCTGATATCTATAATCGCCTCGGCCATGCTCATGTATTTAATGCAAAGTAAAAAAAAGGAATGTTAAGAAGGATGATAATTTTTATAACTAAATAAATAGTTTGAAAACTAAAATATTAGTTATAAATTTATAATAGAATATAAGTGTATGAAAACATTGACAAAAGCAGAAGAACAGGTTATGCAGGTGCTCTGGGGGCTCAAAAAGGCTTTTTTGCGGGATATCATCAATGCCTTTCCCAACCCTAAACCTCATCAGAACACGGTGGCTACGCTCTTGAAAATTTTAGTAGAGAAAGAGTTTGTCGGCATTACAGTGTTAGGCCGGCAGCATCAGTACGAACCGCTTATCAGCAAGGAAAGCTATTTCAAATCAACCATGAAACACCTGGTGAAAGGGTACTTCGGCGGATCAGTATTGAACGCACTTTCTTTTATGGTAAAGGAAAATAATATATCGGTACAGGACCTGGAAATCTTACTGCAACAATTAAAAAAAGATAAAAAATGATCCCTTTTGCCATTTACCTGCTCAAGGTTATCATATGCTCGGCCTTTTTGCTGGGTTATTACTGGGTGGTGCTGCGTAACAAAACCTTTCATCAATGGAACCGGTTTTTAACTGTTGCTCGTTGTGGTGGTATCGCTGGCCATTCCTTTTATAAAAATTACACTTCCATTTGGATCATCCAGGGCAAGTGAGGTGGTGCGGTATTTCAGTGCAACATCAGTGGATGAAACTGTTGTTGTAATGACCCAGGGTCAATCTTTCTTTTCCTCTTCTGCGGAAAGTTAGGCGTTTGCCTTTTATTTATCAGTCTCCTGCCTGCTCCTGTTTTTTGTGGCCAGGGGAGCCAAAGAGGCAGTAGCTATTATCAGAAAATATCCGAATCAAAAATTGGGGCAGGTTTACTTCCTGGATACAGATGCCAAAGGTGCACCTTTCTCTTTTTTTAATTACATCATCTGGAATCATGAAATCGAGCTGACGTCTAAAACCGGGCAGCAGATCTTCCAACATGAACTGGCGCATGTGCAGCAAAAACATACGCTTGACAAGATCTTTCTGTTGCTTGTTTTAATCCCCTTCTGGATCAATCCTTTCTTTTGGCTGATCCGCAAGGAACTCCATGCTATTCATGAATTTTTGGCTGATCAGCAAGCGTTGGAAGACGGCAGTGCGGAAGATCTTTCTAAAATGATCCTGAACTCCCTTTATCCGCAACAGACATTCCTATTGTACAATCATTTTTTTCAATCATCCATAAAAAGGAGGTTACACATGTTTGCCAATAAAAATCAGAAAATCAGTTACCTGAGCCGGGTATTCGTCTTGCCCCTTATGGTAATAATGAGTACTGCATTCTCCCTAAAAGATTCTGTAAATACAAGTCTAGATGCTTCAATTGCGGGAGTGCATAAAACATCTATGAAAGAAACACTCACCGTAAACTCATTGTCTGCAACTGAAGATACTACTCCATTAAAAGGAGCAAAAGGAGTTTTATTGGACACAAAATATAAGATCTACCTGGAGTCAGATAATATTCTTCAAAAACCCCCACAGGAAAAATATACCGGGCCTCAAACCACACTTCTGATTGTTGATGGGAAAAAAGTAGACAACTCCATATGGGCAGATAAAACAATTATATCTAAACAATTGACCGTGTACCCTAAAGATGATCAAGAGGCCATACGTCTTTATGGCCAGGAAGCTGCTAAAGGAACATTCGTATTCGAGGGGGCAAAGATTATCTCTAAAAAAGAAAGTGAGCTTAACCAGTCACTGCAAAATCCCAAATTGTCTGCAGACCGGGATGAAAGAGAGCAACCGGTTTTTACGCAGGTTGAAGTGAAACCCAAATTTATCGGCAACTGGAAATCGTTTCTGTGGGAGAACCTGGATCCCACTGTACCCGTTACAAATGGGGCTCCGGCAGGCAGCTATACAGTTGAAGTAAAGTTTCTGGTAAGTAAAGAAGGCAAGCTTTCTGACTTCAAGACACTCACCTCCCATGGTTATGGCATGGAAGAAGAAGTGATCAAGTTGATGAAGAAATCACCCGACTGGGAGCCGGCACAGCAGAATGGAAAAAAAGTGGCTGCTTATAAAGTGCAGAAGGTCACTTTTGCCATTTCAGAACAGTAACTGGAAAGTGAATTTCATCAACAATAAATAAAAATGGCTGCAGAAAAATTCTTCGTTTTTGTCTGCAGCCATTTCTTTCTATTAATGTCGTAAACTAGTAGACCAACTGCTGATCGTTTACGCTAATATGCAACTCGTTTTTTTCAGCCGCTTCTACCCTGCCGATCACCTGGGCCTCTACACCAAACGAATGGGACAGGCTGATGATCTGCTCCGCCGTTGCTTCATCGGTATAAATTTCCAAGCGGCAACCCATGTTGAAAACCTGGTACATTTCCCGGTCGTCAGCGCCACTGGATTGCTGAATGATCTTAAATATCTCAGGGGCTTCCATCAGGTTGTTTTTAATAACCCGCACGCCTTCCGGCATGTACTTCATGCATTTGGTTTGCCCGCCACCGCTGCAGTGGATCATTCCATGAATGCTGTCAAAATGCTCATCCAGTAAAGCTTTTACAACCGGTGCAAAGGTTCGGGTAGGCGACAAAATGAGTTTTCCAATATTGGTCGTAAAGGTGGACTGGTTGTAGGTTACATGTACCTCATCGGTGAGGTCGTACTGACCGATATAAACCACTTCATCGTTCAAAGAGGGCTCAAAAGTTTCGGGGAAAGCTTCCTTGTACCATTTCTTCAAAACATCATGCCGGGCACTGGTCAGGCCGTTGCTGCCAATACCGCTATTGTATTCGCGCTCGTACCGGGCCTGTCCATAACTGGCCAATCCTACAATCACACTGCCGGGTTTGATCTTCTCGTTGGTGATCAGCTTTTCTTTTTTCCAGCGGGCACCCATAGTACCGTTCACCGCAATGGTTCTAACCACATCCCCTACATCGGCCGTTTCGCCACCCATAAACTCGATGTGGACGCCGTGCTGCTGCATCTCGTCAAAAAACTCCTGTGATCCTTCTATGATTGCCTGCAGCACCTCGCCAGGAATCAGGTTTTTATTGCGGTCGATAGAGGAAGAATATAAAAGGTGGTCGTAAATACCCACGCAAAGCAGGTCATCCGTATTCATTACAATTGCATCCTGGGCAATGCCTTTCCAAACCGATACATCGCCGGTTTGCTTCCAGTACAGATAGGCCAGTATGCTTTTGGTGCCGGCGCCGTCCGCGTGCATCACATTGACCCAGGCATCGTCACCGCCTAAAATATCTTTGTAAACTTTACAGAAAGCTTTTGGGTATAAACCCTTATCCAGCTTTTGGGTAGCGGCATGCACTTCTTCTTTTTGGGCAGAAACTCCTCTTTTGGCGTATAACGACATGAATAACTTTTATTTAAAGCAATAAGCGCAAAACTAAAACATGCCTGCCTAATTCAGCTTAGTTTTCATAAAATGAAAGGAATATTTACAGGAATAATAACTTCGCAGCCATGCAGGTACACCAGCATTTGGATCAACTCCCTCGTTTTGAAAATAGTGTTATCACCATTGGTACTTTTGACGGCGTACACAAAGGGCATCAAAAGGTGATTGAAGCCCTCAAAGAAGAAGCGCAGAAAATACAGGGCCAGTCGGTCCTGATCACCTTTCATCCGCACCCCCGCAAAATTGTCAATGGTAATTTTTCGCTGCAGCTCCTCAACACGCTGGACGAAAAGATCACCCTACTTTCCCAAAAAGGCATCGACCACCTGGTGATTGTGCCGTTTACAGCGGAGTTTGCCGATCAGCCGGCTGATGATTACATCCAAAGCTTTTTGATCGACAAGTTTCACCCGCACACCATCATTATCGGCTACGACCATCATTTTGGAAAAGATCGCCAGGGCAATTTCAGGTTGCTGGAAGAAAAAGCATCTCTTTACAATTATCACCTTATTGAAATACCCAAGCATGTGGTCAACGAAATTGGCATCAGCTCTACCAAAATCCGTCATGCCATTCTGGAAAGCGATATTGACACCGCCAACGAGCTTTTAGGCTACGACTTTTTCTTTACGGGTCGCGTGGTGCGGGGCGACCAGATCGGCCGGAAGATTAGCTACCCTACCGCTAATCTGGAATATACCAATAACGATAAAATTCATTTGGGACATGGCGTTTATGCCGTAACCGTTCGGGTAGGTGGCGAAGAAAAAAAAGGCATGCTCAGCATCGGCAACCGGCCTACCATTGATGGGATTGATGAAAAGGTGGAAGTCAACATTTTTGACTTTGACCAGGAAATCTACGGCCAGGAAATCACCCTGACGGTTAAAAAGTTTTTGCGCCACCAGGAAAAGTACGACAGCCTGGAAGAATTGACACAGCAACTGGCTTTGGATAAAGAAAACAGTTTAAAATGGCTGGAATAAGGTTGAGTAGTTGAATAGTTGTTCAGTTGAAATTCTCGCTCTATACTTTTCAACCTATCAACCATTCTACTGATCAACCTTAATTGTGCATGATCTTGACAATCATTTCTTTCAACAGCGACATATCCTCTGTTCCGGCATCGTTAATACCCAGGCTTTTTAAGTTGTAGGCATGCAGCAGCAACAAGATCTTTTCAATACCGTACAGGTCGTACCTGGCGGCGGACTGCATATAGTCTTTTACAAAATAAGGCGATACGCCAATGGCTGAGGCTACGGTCTTTTCGTCTTTGGAGGGTACGGAAAGTACCATCTGTACTTTGCTGAAAAAGTTATACAAGGAAGGAAAGATCAGTTGCAGCGGGCCAGCTTTAGGATTACCTTCAAAATACTGCACAATGCGGATGGCTTTATAAAGGTTTCTTTGCGCAATGGCGTGCTGCAGCTCAAATACATTGAACTCCTTGCTTACCCCTACGTAATTTTCAATATCATCTTCGGTAATGGTGGTACGCTGCCCCAGGTTCAGGGCCAGTTTGTCTATTTCATTGTTCTGCCTACTTAAGTCGTTGCCAATGTGGTCGATCAATAAAAACAGCGCTTTGTTGCTGATGGTATAGCCTTTTGAACGAACCAATTGCTGTGTCCACTCGGGCAGCTCGTTCTCGTACAGTTTTTTGGTGGTAAAAATGGTGGCTTTTTCCTTGAGCAGCTTGGCCAGCTTGGTTCGGCCATCCATTTTTTTGCCTTTGTAAGCCACCAGCAAAATGGTAGAGGAAAGCGGCTTTTCCACGTAAGCTTCCAGCTTTTCAATGCCCTTCATATCCTGCGCTTCTTTAATTATCACCACCTGTCTTTCCGAAAACATGGGGTAGCGCCGGCAGGCATTGATTACTGCCGTCCACTCCGCGTCCTTTCCATAAAATACCGTTAAATTGAACCCGGCTTCACTTTCCGTTAAAATGTTTTTTTCGGCATAGTCGATTATCTCATCTATAAAAAATTCTTCGTCCCCTTCGAGCCAGTAAACCGGCTTAAAGTTTTGCTTTTTCAATTCCCCAATAACCTTTTCTGTACTCATATTAGTAGCTGTTCAAAATCAACAATTTATTATTCTGGCATGATTTTCGTCTTTGGTGCGACAAATTCTACTCAGCCCAGCAACGCAAAGTATAGTTAAACAAAGTATATTTAAACTTTATATAGATAACTAAAACCCTTTTAGCGATGACAAACACAAATTATCCTTCTGCCAACGAGCCGCAGAACCGCCCTTCCCACAATAATAGTTCTGCCAAAAATATAGCTATTGGTGTATTGGCAGCAGGTCTTTTAGGCACCTGGGGATATTTTTTATACGACAAGAACCGCTCAGACGAAAAAATTCAAATCACGCAAACCCAGGCATCGGAAGCCATGTCTTCCAGAGATTCTGTACAAATGCTGTACAACGAGTCGTTGGCCCGTTTGGACTCCATTACCGGCAGCAACAATACCATGGCCGGCCAGCTGAGCGATAACAAGTCAGAAATCGCAAAATTAAGAAAAGAAATCAGCTCCATCTTAGCGAAAAGAAATGCCACACAGGCCGAGTTGGCCCGCGCTAAAACCTTGATTGCCACCCTGAACGACAAGATTGGCAACCTGGAAGCCGAGGTAGCCCGCCTGACCGGTGAAAACCAGGAACTGGCCAGCGCCAACACCCAGCTGAGCGCAGAAAGATCGGTACTCGAAACCAACCTGCAAACCACTACTTCTGAAAAAGAAGAACTGGCCCGCACGGTAGATGTGGCGTCCACTTTCTCTGCTTCCAACATCCAGATCAAACCCGTGAACGAAAAAAGAAACGGTAAGGAAAAAGAAACCACTACCGCCAGAAGAGTAGACAAACTGGTGATTTCTTTTGACGTAGAAAACAGGGTAGCCCGCACCGGTCCTGCCGATTTGTATGTTATTGTAACTGCTCCTAATGGCCAGGTAATTACCGATGCCGGATCTGGTACTTTAACGACCCGCACCGACGGTGACAAACAATTTACTTCTAAAGTAACTTCTGAATACGAGCAGGGTACCCGCAAAAACATCCAGGTTCCTTTGCGCCAGAAAGATTTTCAAACCGGTGATTACAGAATTGAAATCTACCAGAATGGTTTCAAGATCGCTGAAGGTGTAAGAACGCTGAAAAAAGGTGGCTTGTTCGGTTAATATTTATCAATTTATTTCTTCTATAAGAAAACCCGTTCTGACTTTCAGAACGGGTTTTCTTTTTAAAATCCTATAGGTACTATTGTGATGGTTCACCAAAAGCAACTTCTTTAATACCCCATATGCTTTTAGTTGGTGGTTGGCAGTTGACCGTTGACGGAAGCAAACCTTTTAAAAGTCCATATGGCCATTTGTTTCAAAACTTCATATCCTGTTTTAAGTTTCATCTTCTCTATAAGGTTTTAGAGAAGTCGTAACGCCTCTCACCCCTGTCATGCTGAAGTGGTTTCAGCATCTCCTTCTAACTTCTTGAATCCCCATATAGCAGTTCTTTTAAACTCCATATGACTATAGTTCTTTCTTTCAATAGTCAGCGCTTCTTACTTTTTCTCCCCGAAAAAGTATGCAAAAAGTTCAAGGCCAACCCGATGACTCCGCCCGTTTGGCCGGCCCCCGCACAGCACCAGTCATTCTTAAGTGTATCTTTCTTTATGGTCTGTAGATAATTTGAAAAGTTCTTTTGATATGGGTTTTTCAAGAAGTTCAAATCCTTTTGCGTGTTAAGGTAAACTATTGCAGGCGCTGTATCCCGCTACGCTGTTCCTACAGCAATAGAGACCCTAAACTATCGCGGGATAAGGCGCTGCACCAATCTGGCTGTCCTACTTTTTCCATTTTACCTTTTCATATTGCCTTAGCCTTTAGCTTTCCGCCTTCAGCTTTTTACTGCGGCAACAACACCCGGTCAATTTTATGAATCACCCCATTGGTGGCATGTATATCCAGTGCTGTTGCATTGGAGCTTACCCCTCTGTTACCGACTCCCGTTACTCTCAGCTGTGTCACCAACGGTCCCAAAAATGTAGCGGCCACATTAATGCCGGGATGGTTAGGAATAACACTGTTCAAAAAAGTAGGAATAAAGGCCGGTGCGGCTGGCATGTTTACCGAAAAGGCCCTGGAGGTAAGTGTATGGTACCCCAGTATGCCTCTGACCGTATTGACCGGCATGGCGTTGAACACGGCCGGTGAAGGCGGAAGGCCTTGGGCAGTTAAAAATTCGCGGAATGCCTGGTTGGTCGGTGCAAATAAAGTAAGGTTGGCGCCAATGCTTTTTGAAATTTCCACCAGGCTGGTATCTGCAATAGAAGACCTTCCGGCATCGGCCCGCGCTAAAGCAGCCATTAAAAAGGTCAGCGTGGTATCCGCATTGGCAATTTCATAAAGAGATTGAGTAGGCGGTGCCACCAGCGCCGCTACTTTATGCAAAACCCCATTGGAGGCGGTTACATTCGGCGCGGTTACGGGTATGTTGTTAACCCAAACACCATTATCCCGGCGGGACGGAAAGGCGGTTAAGCGCAACAAAGCACTCAGCTGCGGGGCCGGGTTAAGCAGCGTAGGATACTGCAGGTTGGGAAAAGCAGTGGGTATGCTTGCTGCCCCAACTGACTGAGGCAGTATATGGTAATTTAAAATGCTTCTCAGTGTGGCTGCATCAAACACCAGGTTGCTTTCAATGACTTCCACCGATGGAATACCAGAACGGATAAAGGCATTATTATCCGGCGCAAAAAAGGTAAGACGCACATCGGCATCAGCCAGGGTGCTACCGAGGCCGGCCTTGGCAATGGCGGCTTTTAAGATGGAGAAAGAAGGATCGGTGTTGATCAATTCATTCAGGGTAGGCCCTGCAGGATTGGAGGGCGGGGGTGTTTCCGGAGCGATTTCTTCAAACTCTTTATTGCAGGATTGAAGGGCCAGCAAAACCAGGGAAATGCCCAGCAAGCGGAACAGGTGCTTTTTGAAAAAGAATGACATATAAAATATTTTGATCGGAGTTGTGGTTAATTAAAACAGGTTGTAGCCATAGCTGATATAATACAAGCCGCCAATGGAAGGATTACCGGCCGCGTTGCGGTAGTATTGGTTCAGCAGGTTATTGGCCCCTAGCTTGATGACGGACTTAATGCGGGGCAGCCGGTAACTCACCTGCACATCTACCGTGTGTATATCAGGTATCTGGCCGGAAATAAAATCGGCTTCATAAAAGAAATCATCCTGCCAACGGTACACTACATTAAAACCCCATAGCTTGTTTGCGCCAAAACCAGAATTGCTCAGGGAGAAATTAGCCCGGTACTTGGGTGCATTGAAAAAAGCCACAAAACCTTCCGGTACATTCTGCAATACGTCAGAAGTAAAATTGGTGCCTACAGCAAAGCCTTTGGGCAAGGTATAGTCAATGCTGATACCGTAACCATAGGTTTCTACATTGCTGGAGGTATTGACGGGCACTGAATAAATTACCCGGTCGTTGGGATTGCTGTTCTGGAATTGTACGCCAATGGTTCTGACAATAAAATCCGTATACCTGCCATAATAGCCATAAGCATCGATCAGCAATTTGTCGCTGGCCAGCAGCGACTTGTAACCCACCTCATACGACACCACCGATTCCGGTTTGAGCGGGTTGAAAACGGCTTCCTTCGGGCTACCGACCAACACGCTGGGTAAAGTATACAAAGGGTTAGAGCCAAACTTGTAAAAATCCTTCAGCTCCTGTACGCCGCCAATCAGTTTTACACCTCCGCTTACATTCAGGTTGATCCATTGCTGCTGGGTAGAAGGAAAGCGGTAAGCGGTCTGGTAAGAAAGCCGCAGGTTATTTTTTTCCGATAATTTGATCAGCGCAGTAGCTCTCGGCGTAAAACGGCCTTCAAAGTTTTCATTTTTATCGTAGCGGCCCGATACTGTCAGTTTTACCCGGTTGTTGGCAAAAGCCCGGGAAGCCTGAATATAAGCCCCCACTTCGTTGATACCAATGTTACCGGCTGAGTCGGCAAACAGCGTACCTTCTGAATTCAATACATAGCGTTTGAAGTTACCACCTACCAGTACGTCGGCAAAACTTCCGGTGTATTCAGAAAAGTTATATTGGCCTTCTATGTTGTACAAATCGGTTTTATCAATAAACTTGCCGCCGCCTTCTGATATGGGTTTGGAACGGATCTGGTCAAATATCTGTTTAAACTGCTCGCTGCCGGCTTCGGGGCGGCCTACATCCGCCGCAGTACGGGCTGCCTGGTGGGCGGCCAGGTCCTGGGCACCCGACAGTTTTGCGGCCAGGTAAGCCTGTCCATACTGGGCATACCAACCAGTAGCTCCAGTGCTGGGTTTCCAGGCTTCGTTCAGCAAGCGGGTGGTAACGGTAGCGTTGTACGACTGGCCTGCATTTTCCTGGGTGGTGTAAGCCCGCACAAACCAGTTGCTGTTGTTCAGCTCAACCTTGTACTGGCCCATCTTCAGATCGCGCAGGGAGTAACGGTCGCTGCCTGTGTATACGGTATTGCCCGTTCCCCAAAAACCACTTACAATGGCTTCCAGTGTAGAGGTGAGTTTATAATGCATGGCACCGCCCAGTTTAAAGTTGACCGTATTGGGACTTACCACATCTTTTTCCTGGTAACCGGTACGGGAAACCGGAATGGGTTGTGTCGTGAGCGTACTGATGTAAGGTGCCAGGAAAGGTGCCTGGGCAGCGATGCCTTCCAGCGCCAGGCGCAGGTCGGCGGTGGTTTCATCGCCATAAACGTTTACCCCATCATAATTGGGATCGGTTTCGCGGGTACCGGGCACAATGTTTCCGCTGATGGCTTCTCTTTTATAGTTTCTGTAATCGGCGGCCAGCCAGTCGCGGGCATGAATAAATTCGGATGTGATTTTAAAAGCAAAGCGGTCTCCGATATTTTCAGCCCAGCGCACGTTCCAGTTGTAGTAAGGCGATACCTGGCGGTACTTCTCATCTACATGCATCACGCCTTGTTTGACCTGCAGCGACAAGCCCTGGTAGCGGAAAGGATTTTTGCTGTTGATGAGCAAGGTGCCGTTCATACCACCCGGTCCGTATAAGGCCGAAGAAGCACCCGGCAGCAGCTCCATGCTTTCCACATCCAGCTCGCTCAGGCCAATTACGCTGCCCACTGAAAAGTTAAGGCCCGGCGCCTGGTTGTCCATGCCATCTACAATCTGGTTCAGCCGCAGGTTGCCGCTGCCGTTAAAGCCACGGGTACTGGG
>JAEWAC010000448.1 GCA_023391895.1 Bacteroidota bacterium | reverse complement strand
TGGCCGCACTGACAATGCCACCTGCATAGCCGGCACCTTCCGCGCAGGGGTAAAGCCCTTTGATGTGCGGGTGCTCCAGCGATATCGGATCGCGGGGTATCCGCACTGGCGATGAAGTTCTGGATTCGGTAGCCACTACTACGGCCTCGTTGGTATAATAGCCTTTCATTTTTTTGCCAAACTCTTTAAACGCTTCCTGTAAAGACTGGTATACAAATGACGGCAATACGTAGCGCAAATCGGCAGCGTGAATACCCGGCAGGTAACTGCAATCGGGCAGGGAGGCGGAGGTGATATTTTGGGTAAAATCCACCAGGCGCTGGGCCGGAGCCACCAGCTGTCCGCCGCCGGCCGTAAATGCCTTTTGCTCTACGGATTGCTGAAAATGCATACCGGCCAGGGCTCCCCACTTTTTAAAAGGCTGTATATTTTTTTCGTCCACGCTCACCACGATGCCGCTGTTGGCATAAGGATTATTGCGCTTGGAGGGCGACCAGCCGTTGACCACAACCTCGCCGGGTGCGGTAGCCGCCGGTGCAATAATGCCGCCCGGGCACATGCAGAACGAAAACACGCCTTTGCCGTTCACCTGTTGCACCAGGCTGTAAGAGGCCGGCGGCAGGTGTTCGCCCCGCACATTGCAGTGGTATTGTGCCGAGTCGATCAGGGCCTGCGGATGCTCCACCCGCACCCCCAGGGCAAAAGGTTTGAACTCGATGGCAATTCTTTTATCATGCAGCAGTTGAAAAATATCGCGGGCCGAATGACCGGTTGCCAGTATTACGTCTGCTGCAAAAATGCTGTCGCCATCGGCTGTTTTTACGCCTCGTATTTCGTTGTTGTGAAGGATAAGATCCACCACTTTTTTTTCAAACAAAACGGTGCCGCCACATTCGATTATTTTTTCGCGTATGGCGGTAATAATGTGGGGCAGCTTGTTGGTGCCGATATGCGGATGCGCTTCGTATAAAATTTTTTCATCGGCACCAAAGTGTACCAGTATGCTGAGGATGCGCTGCACGTCGCCCCGCTTGTTGCTGCGGGTATATAATTTTCCATCGCTATACGTACCGGCACCACCTTCGCCAAAACAATAGTTGCTTTCTGTATTCACCACGCCTTCTTTGTTCATGGCCGCCAGGTCGCGGCGGCGGGCCCTTACATCTTTGCCTCTTTCCAGCACAATGGGTTTAATGCCTTGTTCTATCAGGCGCAGGGCGGCAAACAGACCTGCTGATCCCGCGCCAATTACAATAACCTGGCGAGCGGCATGATGCACCTCTTTTAGTTGCAGTGGAATCAGTTCCGCTGGTTGAAAAGGCTCGTCAATAAATACCTGAACGGTTAATTGAATCCAGACCTGGCGGCCACGGGCATCAACTGACTTTTTTAAAATGTTATAGCCAGTTATCCGGGCAGGTTGGGTGGCCGTAGCCTGTGCCAGTAACTGTTTGAGCGTAGCGTCGTGGGCTGCTTCTGATGGCAGCACTTTTAAGGTAATTTTGTGTTGCATTGCCAGGTTTTTATCCTGAAAAACGAGGGGTGCAAAGATGGTAAAGTTATGCCAATGCCAACCGATTTTAACAAAATCAACCTTTTCAAAATAGTAACAATCGAAAAGCCGGAGATTAGGCTGCTTAGGATAATTTTGCCTCCCATTTTCAAACCCATTAAAACCAGGTCGCTTTGTTGAAAAGATATTTATTACCAGTTGTGCTGATGGTATTGCTCGGCTCCTGTAAAACCATGTACCAACCCACTGGTGTTGCATACGCCGACTACCGTATTACTGCACAGCTGCCAAAGGATACCGCCATGGTTGTTCTCATGCAGCCTTATAGCGACAGTGTCAACCGCAGCATGAGCGAAGTGGTGGGTTATGCGGAAGCAACCCTGGAAAAAAGGCAACCCGATGGAAGCCTGGGCCAGTTTATGGCAGACGCCATGTTGTATGCCGGAAAACAACAATTTAAAATACCCATAGATGCTGCATTTGTTAATTACGGCGGCATCCGGATTCCACAATTGCCCAAAGGGCCTGTCACCCGTGGAAAAATTTTTGAGCTCATGCCTTTCGATAACCTGGTAGTGGTGCAAAAGTTAAGTGGTGATGTGCTGCAGGAATTCTTGGATTTCACGGCATCGAAAGGCGGCTGGCCGGTGGCCGGCATTAGCATGGAAATTAAGAATCAAAAGGCGGTGCATGTGCGTATTAACGGACAACCTTTGGATAAGAATAAAACCTACCATATTGTCAATTCGGATTATGTAGCTAGTGGCGGTGATGATGCCGCTATGCTAAAGTCCATTCCGCAGCAAAACCGGGGTTACTTAATGCGGGATGCTTTGTTTGATTATATCAAAGCATTGAAGGCAGAAGGAAAGAATATTTCAGTTCAAGAAACAACACGGATTACCTATGCTCAGTAGAAGAAAATTTATTACACAGGCGACACTGGCTTCCGGTGCATTACTGGTCCGTCCTTCTTTTTCCCATGCAGCTGACCTTGCGGGTGGCTCCAGGCGCTTAACCATTTTGCACACCAACGATACACATAGTCGGATAGAACCCTTTCCTATGGATGGCGGCCGCAACCAGGGACTGGGAGGGGTAGCAGCCCGGTCGCAACTGGTACAAAAAATAAGAAGTGAGGAAGAGAATGTATTGCTGCTGGATGCCGGCGACATTTTTCAGGGTACGCCTTTTTTTAATATATATAAAGGTGAGCCTGAGATAAAAGCAATGACGGCTATGGGATATGATGCGGCCACCATCGGGAACCACGATTTTGATGCTGGCCTGGAAAACCTGGCCGTGCAGCTGCAGCGGCATGCGCGTTTTCCAATGGTGATCAGCAATTACGATTTTAGTCAAACGCCTATGGAAAATTTATATACGCCATACAAGATTTTTAATAAAGGCGGATTAAAAATTGGTATATTGGGAGTGGGTATAGAATTGAATGGTTTGGTACCTGAAAACCTTTCCGGTAACACAAAATACCTGCACCCTGTTGAGAAGGCTAACCAATATGCTGATGAACTGAAAAAGAAAAACTGCGATTTGATTATTTGCCTATCCCATTTAGGTTACCGGTACGGCGATAACAAAATAAGCGATCTGATATTAGCCAGAGAAACTCACCATATTGATGTCATTATAGGAGGACATACCCATACTTTTTTAGAGGCACCGGTAATAGATAAGAATAAAAGAGGTGAAGATGTGATCATTAACCAGGCAGGATGGGGCGGTATTATGCTGGGCCGTTTGGATTTTGTTTTTGAAAAAAAGAAAGGAAAAAAATTGGTGGATTCAACTTCATTAGTAGTTAGCAAAAAAACTGATTAATAAAAATTTTTTTTTACTGTTCTTTTGCTGATATTCGCCTTTCTGTCCTGACAAAATTATTTTTTGCACATCTTGTGAAAAACTTGTTTTCGGATTCATTACAATTCTTAACTCAATATATAAAACTGCTATTACGTACATGGAGAAGAATGCAGAACTTGTCTGGTCCAATTGCTTGCAGATTATCAAGGACATCGTGGAGTGGCAACACTACAAAACATGGTTTGAACCCATTAAGCCTGTAGCATTAAACGGCAATGTTTTAGTTATTCAAGTTCCCAGTCAGTTTTTCTTTGAGTACCTGGAAGAGCATTACATCAATCTTCTGGCAAAAACACTAAAAAGAGAGTTAGGTAAAGAGGCTCGTTTGGAATACCGCATTATGGTTGATGGCGGTAACAACTACAACAAGCCGGTAACGGTAGATGTGGCGGCACGAGGTTACAAATCGTTTTCAAATAATGAAATGGATTTTCCTTTGGTCATCAACAACCCGGTAAAGAATCCTTTTGTGATTCCGGGCCTGAAGAAAATGCACATCGACCCGCAACTAAATCCCATTTATACATTTGACGCTTATATAGAAGGCGACTGCAACCGGGTAGCCCGACGTGCAGGAAAAACCGTAGCAGAAAAACCCGGCGCCAACTCTTTTAATCCCCTGGTTATTTATGGGGGAGTAGGATTGGGTAAAACGCATTTGGCCCAGGCTATTGGTAACGAGGTAAAAAAGATCAACCCTAACAAAGTGGTTTTGTATGTAAGCTCTGAGAAATTCATTAACCAGTTTGTAGACCATAGCCGCAATAACGCCATCAACGATTTTATACATTTTTATCAATTGATTGATGTGCTGATTATTGATGACGTGCAGTTTTTTAACCGGGCAGAAAAATCGCAGGACGCCTTCTTTGCCATCTTCAACCACCTGCACCAATCAGGCAAGCAACTGGTATTGACATCCGATAAATCGCCTAAAGACCTGGAAGGCGTACAGGAGCGTTTGTTAAGCCGTTTCCGCTGGGGTTTGAGTGCCGATATACAGGTGCCGGATTATGAAACCCGGATTGAGATCCTGGAACGTAAAATGAAAAATGACGGTCTGGAAATGCCCAAGGATGTTGTAAAATACATTGCTTATAATATCAGCAACAACATTCGTGAACTGGAAGGTGCTTTGATTTCTTTATTGGCACAATCTTCGCTCAATCGCAGAGAAATTGACCTTGAATTAGCTAAGAAAGTGTTACGGAACTTTGTGAAATCATCCAGTAAAGAAATTACCATCGATACCATTCAGAAAATGGTTTGCGATTATTTTGATGTGCCTTATGATAAGTTGCTGCAGAAAACCCGTAAACGGGAAATTGTGCAGGCACGACAAATTACCATGTACCTGGCCAAGGCCTTTACCAAAAACTCTTTAAAGACCATTGGAGAGCATTTTGGGGGCCGCGATCATACTACGGTGATCCACTCTTGCCAGACGGTAAAAGACCTGATGGATACCGATGGGGTATTCCGTGATAATGTAATGGAGCTGCAGCAAAAGGTGCAGTTAGCCGCGATGTAAAAGGGAATAATTAGCACTGTTATTTTTTATATTGATGCGCATTAAGTTTAATTCATTGGATAAGCTCATTAAATTTTAATGAGCTTATTTTTTTTAAAAGACTGTATTTTGTAAATAATAAATTCCTATTTTTGCAGCCCTTGCAAAAGGAGGTGAGGTGGATGAGTGGCTGAAATCAACGGTTTGCTAAACCGTCGTAGGGCCTTAAAGCTCTACCGAGGGTTCGAATCCCTCCCTCACCGCTCAAAGTTTTTAAAGTTGGTTGGTAGTAGATGATATTGCCAGTCATTTTAAAAGCGGCCCGGGAAGTAGCGCAGGCCGGTAGCGCACCTGGTTTGGGACCAGGGGGTCGCAGGTTCGAATCCTGTCTTCCCGACTTTGATAATCAAGCAGTTACGCATAGTAACTGCTTTTTTTATTTCTTTCTTAGGCTGCAAAATGGGCTGCAGGTAGACCACAATTGAACTACAAGAATTTATTTGCCTGCGATTAACTGGTCTGGATTGGCTCGAAACGAGCAGTCATGGTGCGCTACCGGCCTGGGCTACTTCACAGGATTAAGCCATTTACTCTGGAGATGCACATAGAGCTGATTTTTCAAATCTTTGAACTCATAGTTTTGATGATCCGGTAATCATTGGGTCTATTACGGAGTCTTTTTGCTGTTCTCTTAGGTGGATGATGCTTAAGTAGACTTCAATAAAATAATAAAAGCTTATGCAGTATAAGAATGTTTTTGGAAGTTATGTTCCTGCTTATTTATTGATCAAGCTCCGAACCACAGACCCGTTGCATCACATAAATAAAATAGATGTTAGGGACCAGCGCGACTTTGTCCATGAATACACTCATTTTCTTCAGGACATCACTGGTGGGTTCGGCCACTCCCATATTTGGAATACCTATGACAGGTTAAGGCAGGTAATTGCCGGGCAGCAGAAAGATGGTAATACGGAGCTGCATCTGCCTGTTAAGAATGCCGTCACGGAACACGAAAGGAATATAACAGAAGTGATGAAAGCGATTGAGGGATCATATAGGGTAGGTACTGGAATTGACGATGCAACAGCTTTTGTGGAGGGGTGTAATTTTTATATTGAACCATCGTTTAAAAAGTTACATCCGAGAAAGGGGCCACCTTTCTTTCTTAACCTTCATCTGAAAGATGTTAAAGGACGTAAGGCCAATTACCTGTTTGGAGAAGCTGCTGTTTCTGAAATGATGGCCTATCTAATTGAGACAAAATACTTTGGTGAATCAGCATTGAACAACTTTCCATACAAGGTGTGCCAAAAAGTCGGAGAGTACTTGGAAACAGATCTGGTAGAAAATAATGAGTGGTTGTTTGCTCTTTGTGACGTGGCAATGATTTCCAATTATCCAGGCATGATGTTCTATCGCATTTTACAGAATATGGCTAGAAGGAAGTTTGTCCCTCAAAGTGCGGAAGAGATTTATGATTACGGAATTTCTTATATGTATAGTCAAGGATGGAGTGTGTTTGAAGATTTTAGGGACAACAAAAATGGAGCAATAAAAGTGTTAGAAGATTTGTTTCGAAGCGACTTCTTAAAAAACACAGTTGAATGGTTTAAGCACTTATTGGAGAAAGGATATGAAAGCCGTGTAAAAAAGCCTTCCTTCTTAATTGATCTTTATCGTCAACCAAATCCCTTTGAGGGTTTTTGGAATGATATGTATGTGATCTTTGGAACGCCGCAGTTGCATAACGGGGAGTTGCAACGATTTTTTGCACCTCCTCATTGTATGAAGCATCTGGAAAGCACAATTGAACCGTTGTTTCTTTTGTCTGCCCAACAGGTTCATGATACTTTGCTTCATAAGAAATCAAATTGCGATATGTTGGAATGTTGTAGGCAGTCTACGATCGATATTGAGGTTGATTATGACTGCACCACAGCACCTTGGGAAAGATCAAATAAAGATAAAGCTTGTGCATATACTGCCTTATGGGTAAGCTATGGTTTGCACAATAAACAGGTTTTGGTAGCGGAATGACAGTAAGTGAATATTGGCATAGGTTATTGGAAGAGTCTTAAACTTTAACCGTTGGTTGAATATCCATATCGTAATTGAAAGCTGCCGATTTAGACTATTTTAATTTCATGGCAGTTGCACATGTTACATTAGTATTAGATGTTTAATTAGTAAAAGTTGAAGTGCGAGTAAGTGCTCATCAACTTGTGCAGCTACGGCATATTAATTAATTTCTATTCCTTTTTGTGGTTATTGCTGTAATGGGACAACAACAAGGTGGCATATTGATCCATCTTTTCCTCCAGATCAAGATAATGGAATAGATGAGCGTTCTGGATTTTCAAAAGCGAGTTATAGCAAGTAATGACGCTTGGTGATGTTTTTAGCAGTAAATCTCCAGTAACGGCCTTGTTTTGGCTCAATCTCGCTTTTCGGAAGATATAGCCAAAAAAGTCAGGCAAGGCAAGCAAAGGCAGATTTGATTTATCGGTAAAGGACAGCCGTTTAATGATATATGTATCTTCTGGTAGGCTAAACTCTTCAGTGTCTTTTCTGCCATAAACATTCTTATCAAAGAACATCACATATTGAGGTTTCAGCAGCTTAGGTTTATCATATATTAGGAAAGTATTAAAGAAGGTGATAAAATAAAATAAGGCTTGGTATTCTGCACGGTTAAATTGGTGGATGTCATTGTTTAGATATTCTAGTCGCCGGGTCATTTCAAACAACAAATCTTTATGGTATTTAAAACAAAAGCAGTGTAACCTGTGGTGAATTATAAAGTCGGTTAAATTGGCCATGAGTGGTAAACGAGGGCTCCTGTTGCTGAATATGTCGGTTGCGTGGAATACAGGTGCTTTTACCCGGTGATTCTTCAAAATGGCCCCTAAATCATCCGTCAATATTTTTTTCTGGTTCTTTTCAGTTGCGACAGCTAGGTAAATAATTGAGTTGTCATGGTCGCCATCATCAATGGAGAATTTTGTTTCATCGCAAAATAGCACGGTTTCTACGTTGTTGAAGTGGCCTGCAAGCTGTTAAGTAAGATCTTCCATGGTATTCCCGTAAGTAATAATTTTTATTCGTGGTTTGCTTTATAAAATCTCATGCCTACAATTGTAAGTGCCTAATCTTAAGTGCCACTCACGTGAGCACATATAAAGTAATAAACTTTAATTAAGCAAAACTATTTTTGATGTGCAGTATCTTGCTGCCTTTGTAACAATCTAAAGAGAGATGGAACAGATTGACCAGCCCATTATTGCGTATGATGAATCAGGGAACACTGGTGCTGATTTGCTTGACCTGGACCAGCCCGTTTTCATCCTTGCATCAGCAAAACTGACCATGTCTCAGGCAAATGAGTTAAGAAGCATTATTCAATCTCCTGCCCAAGAATTAAAATTCAACCGCCTTAAGAAATATGGAAAGTACCATTCTCAAATTCTT
The DNA here is from genome assembly GCA_023391895.1 of Bacteroidota bacterium. GTDB lineage: Bacteria > Bacteroidota > Bacteroidia > Chitinophagales > Chitinophagaceae > Flavisolibacter. The sequence continues at coordinate 4,728 of JAEWAC010000448.1, read as the reverse complement.
TCCTTGTTAAACCATGATTATATATCTGCCGACTCAGTTAATATTGGGGTATTTCATAAGGCATACTGTATCTGCGGGTTTACTGCGGACCGGCTTGTGGAACCGGTGATTTATATGTCGGGCATGGACTTTTATCAAGGCGGAGAAAATATCGCTTACTGTAACCTCCTTTATTATTGTATTCCTGTTTTCTGTGGGAAAGAGCTATTTGAACGGTACCAGATTGATTTTATCACCTTGTTTCAGAAGCGGGATCCTGACAGCATTGAAAAATTTTATGCGACTGTGGTTGCCCTGATGGAGGCAAGCAAGTCAGAACAATTTAAAGATGCGCTGTTGCCAATCCTTTTCAGTAGAGAAATTATACCCCAAGTTTTAGCTGAATTTGGACCTTATGATTTTGATACAACTCTTTCTGCTTTCGTCAATAGTGTTGATTATTGGGGCCGACGAACCGTTGGTAATTTTGATGCGTATGTTGATGATTCAAAAGCACTTCGGCATTTTCAGCATTATGTAGAAGTGATTAAGCAAATTAATGTAGAAGAAGAAATAGGTTCTGACCGACGGACCCTGCAACTGCCGTTAAAACTAAAGAATATACACTTTACAGACTCCAAACAAAATATGGTAGTACAGATTGCAGATTTAATTGCTGGTGCCGCAAACCATTATTATAGGTCACTTGTTAACCCCAAGTTTGAAGACGAGTTGTCAAGAAAAATAGGTGAGAGCAAGATTGCCAGTCTATTAATTAGTCCTGTTTGGCCAACACCCGCTGTTACACCGGAAGACTTAAATACTCCACTTGATGGTAAAAAAAGTATTATCGATGGTTTGACAAGTTTGATCCAGTCGAAAGATGACGCACTTTAGAAGATTGGCCGCCTTGAATAAAACAATATTATCTCTTTTGTTAGAAGATGCGATAATACTTCAATCCATGTCACAATTAATGTTCTTATCATCTTCCGTTAGGTGAGTTGGAGATTCTTTCCCTTCCCATTTGTTGCCATTAAGTAGATAGATTTCGTAAAACACGATCCACTCGCTTATCCACGGAATGGTGTACTGGTATATTTTGACTTTCTCGTTCCATTTCATATCCGGTGGATAGTGCAGGCACAGGCTGTGATCGCTGTACATGTGAATTTCCCTGCAAGGTTCAATCTTGGGAGAAAGAATGGTAGACTTCGGCTCATGGCTGGCAACGTATTCGATCTTGATCCTGTATTCCTGCTTGCAGTCTTCAGGTTGAAGCCAGCCGGTACAGATCAGGACTTTATTTTGTATACAGCATGTCAGGAAAGGATAGAACTCTTCTAATAATTTTTGCTGGTAACTGAGAACTCCATATTTATTGAATGCCTTCCTTTTACCAAAAAAAAGACTACTCATAATGAAACCGGTGCTCTTGGTTTTTGACGCCAGAAGTATCTGATGAAATATTGCCTCTGATATCTGTATAAGCGGCACCGCTGTTGATTAAGCTTGCCGTTGCTCTTAGCTTATGCAAACGTTCCTGCTCCTGTTGCTCTTGAGAAACAACATACAGGTTGGCGTCTTTGTCACACCTAATGTACGGTAGGCTTTTAAGATAGTTAAACCAATCAAACCGGTATTGAGTATAATACACATTCTTCTTCCGCCCAACATAAATGTACCTTTCTGTTACTTCGCCTTTTGAATTTCGCACGTGATCAAAGTACTTTTCTTCTATTATTAGTCGGTCCTTAACGTTTTGACCTACTACGATACCGTTTTTTCCTGCGTGAGACTGCATCTTAGGCGCAAGGCTCGTGTGAAGGCTGAGCGTCGTTAGTTCCGTACATTCTCCTACGCCGAAGTTCCCCCAGAGCACTTCGTGATCATCACCAAAGTCAATTCCCGTTCGGGTAGAAATGTTTTCAATTCCTTCCTCCTCGAAAATCTTTTGCAAGTCGTTTTTTATGAAGTATGTAAACATGCTCGTTGCGGTAACTGCTCTTGCCACAGCCTCCCTTTTGTCAACGTTTTTCCCGCCAAAATAAACGAACACTCCATCACCCTGAAGACGTTGTATGTGCCCCCCAAACGAAAGGCAAACATGGATAGCAGCACTCTGAACGGTGTTTGTAATAGTGTAAATTGTTTCCAGCTCATAGTTGTCGTTCAGCGCAGTAGAACCTTTGATGTCGATAAATACGCTTGTGATGTAATGCTTCTCAGTATTATCAGTGTTTTTTAGGTGCTTGAAATCCGGGTGCAATCCAATTTGTGCATTATCCATTTCCTGACCTTTAACGATCTGGTTTAAGCTAAGCAGACTGCTTTCAGGCTTAAGGCCTAAGCGCTTTGCCTGATTTGAAGCTTTATTTGGTTTAGAAAGCGTATTAGGGCCAGAAAAATTATAGTACCTGTCGCTTAAAGATTTATTCAAGCGTTCCTGCTGAAAGGCGTTTCTTACCCGTTCGGTGTAACTATCGAAAATGTTCATTGCAACAAGGATTTTGTTATAGAATATATGATTGGTATTAACAGAATGAATTGAGCAATAATCAGCCACCCGGCCCATCTCAGTTTTTCATACTTCCCAGTAAGTCCCCTTGCCAGCAGCCATGACTGGTTGACTGTATCATATATTTTGCGGTCTTCGTCCTGCTGCAAAAACGCCTCTACATAATTGTCTTTTTCGTACTCAGAAACAGAGCCAAAGAATATTAGGGACCTTTTCTTCGAGTCCTTGTTACCAGAAACGAGAAAGGGGTTAATTGCAATTACAGTAAGAATGGAGGAAAGGATGCTGCAAAGCCCGAAGCCAATTAGTAATGACCATAAGCAATAGGTCATTTCGATTTCCTTATATAAGGACGCAAAGCCGGCAAAAAGCCCGCCGAGTAGAAAAGTGTTCAATCCGATGTAAAACGCGCCTTTGTTGTTGACGCTATCATTATAATGGTCGAACCTTTCTATGATGAACTTGGCATGTTCATATTTTCCGTCTTTATTCATTTAGTTTTCAGCGGGCTAGGGGATTAGTGCTTGGTGTCTTTACTTGACTTGGGATCATTTCCTGGTGCAACCGTGTCGCTGTCGCGAATCTTGCCGTCTAGTCCATGGATTCTTACTTCGCCACCTCCCGAGTTAGCCGCAAATCCCTTCGCTTTCTTTTCGGCTTCTTTTTGCGTGTTTGCAGAACCACTAGATTTAGCACCGCTTTCTTTTTGGATGTTCCATTTTCCGGATTCTTTGTTTTTGGATACGTGATAATTAGACATTGTATTTTGTTTTAAATGGTGACTTTGGGAATCGACGCTACAACAACACCCTGGATCTGAAACTCCCGGGTAAGTATAATTGGCTGGTGAGCCTTGTTATTGGAACGAGGCAACAGCGTAACGAATTCACCACTATGGTGGAATTCCTTAACGGTCGCTTCATCATCTATCAAAGCAACTACACGCTGGCCGTTTTCAGCAGAATGCTGCTGCCTGACCAGAACCAGATCCCCATTGTTAATCCCAGCCTTGTTCATGGAATCTCCTTTTGCCCTGAGTAGAAAGTATCTGTAACCAGGTCTAGCCAAGGAAATAGAAACGGGGATCATTGCTTCAGTGTTTTCTTCAGCCAGCAATGGTGCGCCGCAGGTCACTGTTCCTACCAGGGGGACAGATACAGTACGGGCAACACTGCCATCCTGTAGGTCCTTTACAAGTCGAAAGCTTCCATCTACTTTCTTTTCAAGAAAACCACTATCCCCTAGTTCTTCCATCAGAAGCATGGCCGATCTCGGAGACCTATACTCCATGGCACTCATCAGCTCACGGGTAGACGGCACCTTTCCTGACCGCATAACGAAATTCCTGATATGTCGTAAAGCCTCTCTGGCCTTTATACTTAAAGCTTCTTCACTCATGATACAAGGCGTATACTGGTGTATAAAGTTAGACGTAAATCTTCCCATCTGCAAGTATATAGCCATTCATTTATTACATATTTTTTCCACAACTGTTAATTTCCTTCGTGCTAGAGCTGCCACGTGCGTAAAGGGATAATTAATGATAAATTGATATTGTATAAAAATTCGATTTAAATGCTGCTGAAAGGGGGCTGCTTATACCGGCAGCCGTCGATTTAAGTTGTAGTAGGATTTCAGGCTTCAGCATTTACCTTAGTACCATGCTTTTTTTCAACCTGTACCTGTTCTTCAGGGGTAAAAGAGCGGCTAAGTAAAGGTGTAATGAAGATTGGGCTTCAGGAGAAGTCAGTCAATAAGTTGGTGATGAGATTGTTGTATACGAGATTGAAATCTTTTGTTTTCCGAGATAGGCAGTCCGATAGGGCTGTCTTTTTCTTTTCAGGAGTGAAGAAATTTGGGTCAATTTACAAGGTAGGCATGTCTTTGAACTTCAATAAAACTGCCCTACTTTTATTGCTGAGCATCAATTGAGCATTCCTGATAAAGGTATGTTATGATTGGTAGCCAATTTAAACCCAAAACTATGCTACTTACCTGCTTCCTAACTGCCTGCGCTATTACCTCCCGCCTATTTCTTCAGCCAAATACCTAAACTGACTTTATGACAACATTCTACATCGTTGTAATCATTGCACTGTTCTTATTCTGGATCCTTGATCGCAGTAGCTTGGACGAAAAGATTAAAAAGCTTACAAGCCTGCTTGATAGTGAACGAAAAGAAAAGAACAGCATTCAAGAACAGCTTAAGACCGCAAATCAAAGGATAGACC
>JAEWAC010000441.1 GCA_023391895.1 Bacteroidota bacterium | reverse complement strand
CACTCACAAACCGGAACGACAAAGACCTTCTTTTTTGGCGAGGATATAGGGATCCAATAAATTATTGCTTTCTCACTTGCAATCCTAAGGGTTAATTCTTATTTTCATACCATGACCTGCCAATTTTTCAAGGGTTTAAGCTGCAGTGTGCAAGCTGCCATCATTGAAGAAAAAGGAGTGTATTTAACGTTTAGAACCAATTCCATCCTTTCCGTATTCCTATACCAGGTAGATGCTTTTTATGTAGAAGCCTATTTCCTCCATAAAGAGGACCGGCTGATGGGTATCAAAAGCTTTGAAGGCACTGATCGGTTAGACCCCTACCTGAAAAACATCGACCTCAATCAACTGATGGCGGATAGTTGAGAAGCGACCTCGACTTTAAACACGCTTATGGCCTTGGAAGAATCAGCCAGGGCAGCAGTGCCATGTGTCCCCCAAAACGCAATCGGTTTCTTCAGCCTTAATTGATCATCACTTGTTCCAACATTTACCTGCCAAAAAATTACGAGCAGCGGTATCAAAATTTATAGGTAAGACCCAGCCGCAGGAAAAAGGGTGTACCGGGGGGTAAAGTGAATTTCGGTTACCGGTACGGGCTCGTTTCTTAATCGGCTTTCGGTGTCAAAATGCGTTTCTTTCCACTGGATATTCAACAGGTTCTGAATAATGGCTTCTACCTCAGTTTTATTTTTCTTATAACTCACCGCCGCATCGGTAACAAAATACCCCTTGGCTATGGTGCTGTAATCTTCATTAGCCGGACGGTAGGCCATATACCGGTAACTGCCACTCAGGCCTTTGGTGCCCGTAAGACCATTCTTCATCACTGTTTAATCGAGGCCAAAGTTATTGTGTTTACACATGGAAGCACGACGTGCCATGAAGTGTTCAGGGTTATATGGGGTTTTAAAGAAGTTGGATCACAGATTTCACAGATTAAAGAAAGGATTTCGCAGATGATGAGTAGTATAAGGTTTTGAAAGAACCTTCTTTCTGTCAACTGTCAACTCTAGCTGAAAATTGGTTCAAAAGCCCATACGTTATTACAAAAGCTAAATTATTGTTTAATGCCAGGCCTCCCTCTCCTTCAGGAGAGGGACCGAGGGTGAGGTAAAACCCCATACTCCTCTGTTTTTTCATTTTTTCATTTTACATTTTTCACGGCTCCGCTTCACCTTGTTTTGATCATGATTGAGCAGCCGCGCAAAAACAAGTGCCCATCCCTATCTGGCAGAAATGTATTATACGTCACCCTAGCAACACACAGTGTTGAAGTTGATACAGCCAAAACTTCGCCGACGTCAGTAGTTTTTGCAAAATTTTAAACTGCTTAATTGACCTTAATCATGAAGCAGCACTTCCGAACAGAGTAAATTTATACTGATGAAAAATGCTGCCATCATCTTTCTTATGATCTTCCTGGTGTCCATACAAACACCATTGGGGCAGCTTTTTAAACTCCCTTTCCTGGTTGAACATTACATAAAACACCAGAAGCAAGGTGGTGCGTCTATCTTTAGTTTTTTGGCAGACCATTATTCTGCAGACCATAGGGATGGGGATTTACCGGAAGACGAACAGTTACCTTTTAAGAACATAACATTTTACAGCATTGGTTACGCCATTGTGACGCCAATCCTTCAAACTGATGTGTCTGCTCCTTTACCGGCCGAAAAGAAGATTCTCCTACCAGACATTTATACCCCACAACAACACTTAGCCAGTATTTTTCATCCGCCGAGAACGGAGCCACAACACGATTGCTTTCTATAGTGATTGATTTGATTTCTTAAATTCAAAAACTTATTTTATGAACAGTGTTCAGATGCACTTAGCGTTAACGCATGTACCTGTTGTGCTATCGTTAGTCGGATTAATAATGCTTGCAGTGGCATTCTTTTTAAAAAACGCCACCGTTACAAAAACAGCTTACATCCTGATATTAATTGCCGGCCTTGCAACCATACCCGTTTTCTTTACCGGAGAAGGTACGGAAGAAGCCATTGAAAACCTGCCTGGAGTATCGGAAGCGGTGATTGAAAGACATGAAGAAGTGGCAAAGCTGGCTATGATTTCTATTGCCGCAGCCGCGTTGATGGCTTTAATTGCTTTGGTTTCCGCTAGACGGCAAACTGCAGCCCGTGTATTTAAGGTTATCATTTTACTTCTGGCTATCACTTCCGGTGGGTTGATGGCGCAAACAGCACACCTGGGAGGACAAATACGCCACACCGAAATCAGAAGTAGTATTGCCCTGCAGAATGGTAGTGAAAACAGCGCAGAGCTTAAAAACATGTCGGCCAGGGAAAAGAGTACGAGGATTAAGAGTTGGTTTGAAAATACAATTCATTTTTAGAAAAGAAGGCACTCCTGCTATGTCAGGAGTCCCTTCTTTTTTATCAGCCCTCATTTGACAGAAACGTGAACGTACAGCATAGACTTTTTCAATAGCAGAATAACGAATCAAACTTTGGCCCTATATCGCTAATCGTCACCAGAACCAGCGTACCCCAACGCCTTTGAACAAAAGAATAGAACTTCATCTAATACTCAATTGTTTTCAGCTTTATGAAATCCTGTCGTCAATGGTGAATACCAAATCATAATACGGATAACTGTTTCATCTAAATCTTTTTCGAATTTGGTTAAGGGGTTGACGAAACACTGCTACTGCACAAAGCCCTGTCCGATGCCCGTACCTGGAGCATGGGTCTTTGAAAAATATTTCCGGCAGCGCTAAACAGCCTTATTACCAATGAAGTAGGCTACACTTTTTTTGAATGCAGGCAAAACAGTTGCTGCGACAGATAGTTTTCGTAAAATAAACATCACTCCACCGGCAGCAGAATTTTAAATGCGGCACCTTTTCCGAGTTCGCTTTCGGCCCATATATAACCATCATGGTTGGTGACAACCTTCCGAACGATAGACAAGCCTACGCCGGTTCCTCTGTACTCTGCATTGCCGTGCAAACGGGTAAAAACATTGAAGATGCGTTCGGCATCGGCCTGGTCAAAGCCAATTCCGTTGTCCCTTACCTCAATCAGATAATACAGCTTGTCGCCGGCTTCTGCTAAAAGATCAGGCTTTTCGTCTTTTCCCTTCACCGCTTTTGACGAAATATGCACTTCGGGGGCAAGGCCGGGTTTGCTGTACTTGAGGGCATTGGTAATGAGGTTATGAAAAAGTTGCTGAAACTGGCGCCGGCTGCCGTTGATGGAGGGTAGAGTATCAACGGTTATGATGGCCCCTTTTTGCTGTACTTCCAGTTCCAGGTCGTCCAGTACGTTGCGCACCTTGGTGTTCAGGTCAATTTCTTCCAGCTCCGCTGCCCCCCGGGTAGCCTGGGAGTACGCCAGCAGGTCGTCAATGAGTAAACCCATACGGCGGGAGGCATTCTCCAGCCGGTCAAACAGCCGGCACTGCGATTCCGTCAGCTTTTCCTGCAGCTCGCTCTTTAACCGGTCGGCAAAAAAGTGGATCTTGCGGATCGGCTCCTTCATATCGTGCGAGGCGGCATAGGCAAACTCCTCCAGGCTGGCATTGGACCGCTGGAGTTCTTCAATGGTGCGCTCCAGCTGCAGCTGGGATTCTTTAATAGGCGTAACATCGGTAAAAATGTGGATCAGGTGGTTGTCATCCATTTTGGAGATGGTCAGCTCCAACCACCGGCCAGTTATTTCCAGGTGGTATTGAATTAAGGAAGGCTCGCCGGTTTCCAGCGTCTTGAGGCAGGTTTGGCCGTAGGCCGATTCCATAATACCGGGATCCAGTTCCACCGCCGTTTTGGATAAATAGAGGTCGCGGGGAAGACCGCTGATCCGAACAGCCGCCTCATTGGCCAAAATCGTACTGGCATCGATTACCTGACCTTTTTCATCCCGGATCATTTCGGTAACCGAAATACCGTTGGAAGAATTGGTCAAAATGTTGTCCAGCAGGCTTTTTTGACTTTCCAGTTCCAAGGTCCGTCCTTTCACCCTGAGCTGCAGTTCCTGCTCGCTTTCTTCCAACTTTTTGCGGGCCCTTACCTGCTCGGTCACATCGGTGGCTACGGCAATAACGCCGGTGATGGCTCCATCCCCGGCCCGGAACGGCTGGTACACAAAGTTGAGGTAGAGCGTTTCTATAGTATCCTTCCTGGGCAGGGTAACCGGCCGTTCACTAGCCGTAAAAGTTTCGCCCGTGGTATATACTTTTTGCAACAACTCTTCCAGGCCCTGGTGCCGGGCTTCCGGAAGCCCATCAAAAATGGGGCGGCGCAGCAGCTCATCGGCACCGCGGCCCCAGAGCTCGTACATGCGGTTGTTGGCAATTTCTACCACAAAGGAAGGGCCTTTTAAAATGCTCATGGCTACCGGCGACTGCAGGATGGTATTGCGCAGGTTGCGTTCGCTTTCCTGAATTTTCCGGGCCGCCACTACCTTTTCGGTGGTTTCGATACAGGCGCAAAAAAGACCGCTTACGTTCCCGTCATCGTCCAGGATGGGACTGTAGGAAAAAGTAAAATAAGTTTCTTCTATATAGCCCCGCCGGTTCATGTATAGTACCTGGTCCTCCGACCAGGTGGCGGTGCCGCTAAAGACGCTTTCCACCAGGGGAGCCAGGTCAGGCCAGATTTCAGCCCAGCCATCGCGGCCTGACTGCCCCAGCAGGTTGGGGTGTTTTTCACCGGCTATCGGGCAATAGGCGTCGTTGTAAATGGTGATCAGTTCTTTTCCCCACCAGACAAACATCGGGAACTGTGAGTTTAAAAGGATGCTTACAGCGGTGCGCAGGCTTTGGGGCCAAGTTTCGGGTTCACTAATCGCCGTTCTACTCCAGTCTTTACTGCGGATCAATGCACCCATCTCTCCACCGCCGTTCAAAAATCCAAGTGAGGTAGCGTCTTTTATTGTCATTATGTTATGGTACAATCAAGGGAATAAACCAAAAATATTGCATTTGAGGGGTTGAGTCGTACTCTTTCCACGGTTTTTACTGAACTGCAAATGCCGGGCCGCAGTAGCCTTTCTTCATTGCAGGCAAACTGAAGAGGCCCCTCCCCGGTAGAGCGGGAGGCCAGGAAAAATGCAAAATGAAAAATGTAAAAAATGGGAAGCATGGGTTTTCAACTATTTACCTCACCCTCGGTCCCTCTCCTGAAGGAGAGGGAGGCCGTACCATTTATTACACCTCCACTTTGGTAATAACCAATGGGCTTTTGATCGTTTTTCAACTTCTTGAAAACCACATTTCAACTTCTCAACCATTCAACAACTCAACTTCTTCAAAACCCCATGGCTCCTCCACATCAGCGCAATCCTTTCTTTAATCCGTGAAATCTGTGATCCAACTCTTTCAAAAACCCATACCTGTTTTTTACCATCTGGTTTCCAATATCTTTAAACAACAAACTTTGCCTGATGACCAGACGACCTGCTTATTTGCTGCTACTGCTTTGTTGGTTGGAATGGGGCTGCCTTTCTTCAAAAACCCATACTCTTGCGGCCCATAGCTGACTGCAACGAACCTGCAGCCTTTTGGCCGGTTTATTACCCATTAAGAAGGTGTGGAGCTGATCAGTTCTGCCGTGCATTTTCGTTTCAGCTTCTAGGCAAAGAATGCCAGGTATGGGCTTCGCTGGCCGGCAAGGGCGGGCATAATTACCTGCAATACGAACTCGGCGGCCAGTACCAAAAGCGGGTAAAAATCACCGGCCGCAACCAGAAGCCCATCATTATACAAGCACCCGGTGAAGGCCGGCACCAGGTTTCCATTTATAAAGCTACTGATATCCATACCCGCGCTATCTACATTCAAAAAATAACAGGCCACCAGTTGGCTTCCGAAAAAATGCCGCATGCGCCTTGATTGAATTTATTGACAACAG
>JAEWAC010000088.1 GCA_023391895.1 Bacteroidota bacterium | reverse complement strand
ATCATCATACCTACGGATACAAAAAACACGGCGCCAAACAGGTCTTTTACAGGTTTGATCACGTGTTCCACTTTTTCAGCAGTGGTGGTTTCCGCAATGATCGAACCCATTACAAATGCGCCCAGTTCTGCTGAAAAACCCACCTGCGTGGCCAGCACTACCATGCCCAGGCAAAGGCCCAGCGAAAGAACCAGCAGGGTTTCTTCGTCCATCAGCTTTTTTGCTTTTCGCAAAAAAGTAGGCAACAGAAAAATGCCTGCTATAAACCAGATGGCTAAAAAGAACAGGAGTTTTAAGACCGTAAATAGCATGTCACTGCCTTCGAACTGCCGGGTAACCGCCAGCGTTGAAAGCAAAACCATGAGCAAAATCACAACGATATCTTCTACGATCAAAACACCAAATACAATACGGGCAAATTGCCTGGTTTTGACGCCCAGTTCATCAAATGCCCGTAAAATGATGGTGGTGGATGAACTGGCCAGCATACCTCCCAGGAAAAGACTGTCCATCGTTGTCCAGCCCAATAATTTACCCAGGAAATAACCCGTGATGGTGATGAATATAATTTCAACAAAGGCTGTTATGGAGGCCGTGCCGCCCACGCGCATTAACTTTTTAAAACTGAATTCAAGCCCGAGACTGAAAAGAAGAAAAATAACGCCAATTTCTGCAAGGGTGTCTATGTTCTCACGGTCGGCAACCGTAGGCAAAAGATGAAAATAGGGACCCACCAAAAAGCCGGCAATAATATAGCCTAAGACCAAGGGTTGCTTGATTCTTTTGAATAGCAAGGTTATTAATGCACCTGCCATCAGTATCAAGGCTAAATCCTGAATAAGTGTCGGTAAGTGACCCATGCATCTACGCTTTTAAAAAATAATTAATCCGTTTAGAGATGTGCAAAAATAGGAATCCGTTGAGTTTCTCATTGGATGATGAACTTTTTCAAAACCCCAGATCAGTTGAATTCCGGGTTGAATGTTTTTTAAACCTTATTTCTTTTTAGTATCATCAAAGCCGGGCAGGTTCTTCCTGCACCCATCCGGTACTTCTCGCTTTCCTCTGCAATAGGGTTTCTGCCTTTTTCAAAAACCCATTCCTGCATTGAAAATCCTGTAATAAAATGAAGTTTCCTGCCATTGCACATGGCCACAGGTCATTCAGCATTCATCAGAAAACAATTATACTTACTTTTTCAAAACCCCATATTCAGGCGTTTGCAAAAGGCTGAATTACTCTACACGTTCTGTAACCGGATCGGGCTTTTCTCCTAAAAATTCCACCCACGCTTTTTTGATACATGGATAGTGTTTTGCAGCTTCAACAAGGTTCAGAAAAGCAACCAGGTTATTTTCAAACCGCTCCATCAAGGCTTTATTGGTGAGATTGCCCTCTGGTGTAAAGGCCTGGTGGGCCGTAGCCAGTGAAAACATGTCGGGAAAAACTCTTGAACCCAGATGTTCCAGCGGGATCCGCAACGACCAAAGACCACGGTTGCCGCCCACCATTGAAGGTGAAGCCGACATCAGCAACGCATGACGTTCGTTGAAGGGCTGCGGACGGAAACGGGAAACCCAGTCGATCACATTTTTAAGATGGCCCGGCATGGAGGCATTGTATTCCGGTGATGCAATAATAAAGGCGTCATTGTCCAGGAGCCGCTTGCGGAATTGTTCCGCTCCTGCCGGAACACCTCCTTTACCTTCCAGGTCCTGGTTGTATGATGGGCAATCAAACTCGTTCATATTGGCAAAATCAGCCTTGCTGCCATTTTTCTCAATCACGTTCCTGGCTAATGATGCCAGCCGGGTATTCAACGATTCAGCCCGTAATGAAGCTGAAAAAAGAAGGATGCGTACCGGTTCACGCCGACTGGCTGGTTGGATATTCATTTGTCAGGCTTTTTAGGTTTGGCTGGCTTTGTCTTATCTGCCAATTATATGAATCTTATATAAAGCTAAATAGATTTATCGAGGTGAGCCGCACTTCTCCAAGCTGTAATGACTGAAATGGGTTTGGGCTTTCTGCTGTTATAATAAAGCTGTAGACAGCGTTTCTATCCAATCAAAATCCGGTTTCGGCTTCATGTCCTACTTTTTCAAAACCCCATGGGTGTTATAAGTTATAAGCCCGGCTTTACAACCGTGTCAGAATCCGGCAATAACGTGCAAGCCTGTTTGGGCCATTATGTATATGGCTTTTTGAAGAAGTTCAATCTTTCCCCGAATGAAAACAAGCTTAACTTTATAAACACACATACAAGCGTTGCATACCTGGCAGGCAATATGGGACTTTATCGTAACCTGGTATTGGATACCGATGCTGTTGCTTTATGCAGGCGTGATTATTACCATCTTGAGTGAAAACCGCAATCCCAGCAAGTCGTTGGCGTATATCCTGGTACTTGTTTTTTTGCCGGTAGTCGGGTTGGTGGTGTATTATTTGGTAGGGCGCAAGCCTGTGTTTAAAAAGCCGGTGTTTGACCGGAAGCGGGCGGTAGACCAACACAAAATGCAGCAATATTATGCGCAGTTAAAACCCCGGATGGAAGAACGGCTGCAGGTGCTGGAAAAAACAATCGGCGACATGGTATTTCCATTCCGGTATCTTTATAATCAAAAGCAATCCCTCATCAGCACCGGAAATGCCGTAACACTGCTGAACAATGGCGAAGAAAAATTTCCGGCCCTTTTCGCCGCACTGGAAAAAGCCCGTTCGCACATTCATATCGAATACTACATTTTTACCGCCGATGACGTAGGCAATCGCATTGCCGATATTTTAATCCGAAAGCATCAGGAAGGCGTAGAGGTGCGGGTGATTGTGGATGATGTAGGATCAAACCAGATCAAGGACATTCCCAGGCGGTTTCGCGAAGCAGGCATTGTTCTTTTAAAAACCATGCCGGTAGCGTTTTCTTCGCTGGCCAACAGCAATTACCGTAACCATCGCAAGATCGTTATTATTGACGCAGAGGTAGGCTTTATCGGTGGCATCAATCTGGATGAACGCTACTGGAACAATGGCCGGCACCAGCTGTACTGGCGCGATACGGCAGTGCGTATTGAAGGGCGGGCCGTGAGCCTGCTTCAGGTTCATTTTTTTCTAAGCTGGGTCTTTGCCGGTGGTAAAGACGACTTTGGAGAAGATGCCCGTTATCTTAAGACAACCACTGAAAAGCGAGGAAATGCTGTGATCGCTATTGTTGCCAGCGGTCCCAGTTCGGAAGCACCGTTTATTATGGAAACGGTTGTGTTGGCCATCAGCCAGGCTGAAAAAGTCGTCCGCATCTGTACACCGTACTTTATTCCTTCTGATCAGTTAACGTCTGCCCTTGTGATTGCCGCCGCCCGTGGCGTGATAGTGGAACTGATCCTGCCGGAAAAATCCGATTCCTTTATTGTGCAACATGCGTCGTTTTCGTTTATCAAACCGCTGCTGCAACGGGGCGTAAAGGTATATTTCTACCAAAAAGGCTTTATTCATGCCAAGACCATTTCCATTGACCGAAGCCTGGCTTTTGTTGGTACTGTAAATATGGATACCCGCAGCTTTTTTCTCAACTTTGAGATCACGTCTGTTATTTATGAAAAGGCCCTGTGCAACGCCCTGGAAGACAGCTTTGAGCAGGATAAAAAGGCCAGCCGGCTGGTTACGCTGGAAGGCTGGAAAAGCCGCCCGGCCATCCAACGTGGATTTGATTCGGTATGCCGACTGGTAGCGCCACTGCTGTAATCCGAATAGAGAGACTGCAGGAGAAGGTCAGGATCAGAAGCCTGAAGACAGTATATGGGGTTTTGAAGAAGTTGAACCAATTGAAGCTTTCAGGATAGGGAAACTTGAAGATCAGCACCTTGCCCCCTGTATTTGAAATAGGCAAATGCAGAAAGCCATCTGCCTCCACCTAAAAACGTATTAAATTTGAAGTGAAAGGATCAAACGAAATGTACGGCAAGATGAATAAGGAAGAGCTGTTAATCCATTGAAGTGCATTCCCGGGCTGCCATTCTAAAAACGGCGAACTGCGAAAGTGGGTATGAGTTTATGGTTGTACTTTAAATCATAAAGCATGAAAAAGCATGTGGTAATAATTGGAGGTGGTTTTGCAGGCATTAACCTGGCCAGAAGTTTAACCAATTCTCAGGATTTTTTGGTTACACTTGTTGATAAAAACAATTACAATTTCTTTCCGCCACTTTTATACCAGGTTGCTACCGGTTTCCTGGAGGTCTCTAACATTAGTTACCCGTTTCGTAAATTATTTCATCATAAAAGAAATATCAACTTCCGGATGGGTGAGTTACAAAAAGTTGTTCAGGAAGAAAACAAAGTCGTTCTGTCAACCGGCGAGTTGAATTACGATTACCTGGTTCTCGCCACCGGAACGGAAAGTAATTTTTTTGGAATTGAAAACATCCGGAAAGCTGCCCATCCGATGAAAACCATAGATGACGCCATCGAAATGCGCAATCACCTGCTTCAAGCAACCGAAGAAGCCACCATTGCAACGGATGAAACGGAAAAAAAGAAACTGACCACTATTGTTATTGCCGGAGGTGGGCCAACAGGTGTTGAAGTGGCCGGAATGCTTGCGGAAATGAGAAAATATATTCTTGAAAAAGACTACCCTGAACTAAAAGCCAGTAAAGTTTGTATTTACCTTGTTGATGGTGCACCGGTTTTATTAACCCCGATGAGCAAAGAAGCGCAACTGTACGCCTACGATACATTAGTAAAAATGGGTGTGGAGGTAAAGTTGAATAAGATGGTAAAGGATTATGTTGACGACACGGTCATCTTTGCAGATGGGGAAAGGATTCCAACCAAAATACTTTTGTGGACAGCTGGTGTAACCTCCATGGTATTTGATGGGATTCCGAAAGAAAGCTATGGCAGGGGGCGGCGGCTATTGGTGGATGAATACAATAAAGTTCAGGGAACGCAAAATATTTTTGCTATCGGCGACACCTGTTTACAAACTTCGGACAAGAATTATCCGCAGGGACATCCTCAGTTGGCGCAGGTAGCTATTCAACAGGGAAAAAACCTGGCGAAGAATTTCAAGGCAATGATTAGAGGAGAAAGTCTCAACGCATTTGAATACAGGGATAAGGGTACCATGGCAATTGTAGGCAGGAGTAAGGCCGCGGCAGATATTCCTAAACCCAAAATGCGCATCAAAGGATTTATCGCCTGGATCATGTGGCTGTTTGTGCATCTTTTCTCATTGATCAATTACCGCAACCGGATTAAGACCATGTACAACTGGATGATTGCCTTTTTTACGAAAGATCAATCTCTGCGCATGATTATCCGGCCAGCCGTTAAGTCTTGAGGCCATGAAGTGGAAATAATCTCAGCTCTTTTAAATTGCTTTTTGATGCCGTTATCCTCATTGATAAGTTTAAAGATTATTACAGGTTTGAAGTTTCCCAATATTCCGCCCGTGTTTCAATAAGTATGTTAGAGTTTGACTAAATGTAAAAAAACAAATAACAATTTTAATGTACCCTGTTTAACCTAAGCAAAACGAATGCTGCAGTTTTATGGAACAGTCAATTTCCCATTCATGGAAAACAAGGGATTAAAAGATAATGAGCAGCAGTTAGGTGCAGCTTTAGGAGCGCCCAAGTATTTTATAGATACACCTGATTTAAAGGAAGGAGAGAGGTATGCCTGGTTCCCCACCAGAGGTTCCAGTATGACGGATCATACACCTAAATCCATACCCAGTGGCAGCCTGGTATTAGGGCGCTGGTTAAAGCTAAACAGTATAGTGGATATTCCGCTGCACCGGCCCATAGTAGTGATCATTGATGATGGTGGTGTTCAGTATTGTATGCTTAAAAGTGGATGCAAAATAAAAGAAGAAACACATGAGGACGGCGGTGAGGGAGCAATGTTATGCTTGCGTAGTTATAACCCGGCTTCCTGGTGTGATGATTTCTGGATGCCCTTTAGCCATATCAAATTTGTATTTGTAGTAGAAAAGGTGCGGCTTCCAGATGGGAAAGAATTTGTGCCCCAGCAAGAAGAAGTCATCCGAAAAGGACATACGCCATAAAGTAATTAGCTTTTATTATTGAAAAAATCTCTTTTTACTTTTATTGAAGAACATAGGTGAATGCGTAGCTTGGTTTTGCTTCCATTGGTGCTGAAAATTATTTTTATTTTAAATGCTCTGATTATCGGCAGGAAATAAGTACACCTGAAGTTTTTAAAATACCCATATTAATGGCAACATAAAAAGCCAGGGTGAACAAGGGTTGAAGTGAACATCTTCAACTAACAAAGCTTTATCATGCTCTAGGTAAGATTTTTGCAGTAGCTTTAATTTAAACATAAAACTATACCATGATGAATGTAAAAGCTTTTTTCCAAAATCTGCTTACAACAACGATGGCTGTGGCAACTATTACGTTGGTTTCCTGCGGTAATAATGAAAGTAATACTTCAGGTGAAAATAGCGATACAACGGCGGCCACTAATCAAACCGCTAATGCCAATGAAAATATAGCCGAAGCCGTATTAAGTGGTACACAACCTGATACAACGGTGAGTGGAACGGTTCGGTTTAGAGAGGACAACGGCAAGGTTAAAATGACATTGGATATCACGGTGCCCAAAAAGGCTAATCAAAGTGTAGCGGTTCATATTCATGAACATGGCAGCTGTGGGGATATGGGTAAGGAGGCACATGGGCATTGGAACCCAACCAATGCACAACATGGTAAATGGGGCTCCGCCAGTTTTCACCGTGGCGATATTGGAAACGTAGACCTGAATGGTGAAGGAAAAGGAACCATGGAATTAGAGACCGACCTTTGGGCCATTGGCGGTTCTGATTCGACCAAAAATATTCTGAACAAGGCCATTATTGTGCATGGCGGTGTAGATGATTTTAAAACTCAGCCCACCGGCAATGCAGGTTCGCGTATTGGTTGTGGAGTGATCCAGAAAGGATAATCAGAGGAGGTTAGATCAGTTGCTTACAATAAAAAGCACGGATTAAGTCAGAAAGCCTGCAAACCAAAGATTTGCAGGCTTTCTGATGTACCCTCCCATGCAGAACATACGAATCGCAGGTTTGGCTTTATAAACCTTTTCAAAAACCTATATGTAGTGCGTGAACGTATTGGTTTTTTTCTTTTTCCAATACTCCCAAACCTGAACAATAGGGTATCAATTGATTTAACTGCTCATTGCATTTAGAGAACAGAAGGCAGAATTGCCTGCCAAAAGGCCTCGATCGCCTAACCGGTTACAAAGGCAATCCGTATTTATTGTTTTGTGCCATGACAGGCATTGCTGTTCTTATCTAATAAGCGTTACGGTACCTTTTCTGTTGACCGGGCCGCAATTGGTAGTGGCTGCGACCTGGTACACGTACACATCGGACTTGAGCTTCTGACCCTTGTAAGTTCCATCCCAGCAGCGAGAAGCATCGCTGGTCTGAAAAATAAGAGTGCCCCAGCGGTTATAAACTTTGAATTGCAGGTCCTTTACGTTGCCCCAGGTACGCACCCCAAAACAGTCGTTTAACCCGTCACCATTAGGTGAAAACGCATTGGGCAAATGGTACTGTACCAAACCTGCCGATACCTCCACCTGTACCGTTGCTTCCGCCATGCAGCCCGCCGTGCTGATTGCCTTTACCCGATATATCGTTGTTTCCGATGGTGCCGCCGTTACCCGGGCTCCCTGTGTAGCACTCAGTCCTGTAGTAGGACTCCATTGGTAAGTTGCACCGCCGCTGGCCTCGAATTGCGCAATTCCCAAAGTACAGTTTACCTCATTGGACTTGGTTACACGAACTGTAGGCAGTGGGTTGACCACTACTAAAGCAGCCACCGTATCCAACTGGTCGCAAACCTCACTGGTGATGACTACTTGGTAAGTAGTGGTTGTGGCAGGCTGAAGGTGCTGCACGGCTGCAGTAAGGTCTGATATGCCAGCCGTCGGCAGCCACCGGTAACTTTCTCCACCATAAGCCTGTAGTTGTACCCTCTCACCGGCGCAGATTTGGGTTGAGGCAGGGGTTACGCCAAAGGCACTGCGAGGGGTTACCCTCAAACGCAAGGTGGTAATGACACTATCGCACCCCCACTGGTTGCGCAGCGTGTCGCGGTAGGTGCCCGATTCGCTGAGTACCCTTCCTGAAGGTAGCCGAAAGATATTTCCCTGGCACATGGCATGCTGTACCTCGTCCCGCCTTACCTCCTGCACCTCTAAGGCGAGGGTGGTAATAACACTGTCACAGCCGGCACTGTTGCGCAATGTATCCGAATACACGCCGGCACTGCCAATGGTGCGGCCGGAAGGTAGCCTATAGGTGGCGCCTTCGCAAATAGGAGCACTGATGTTGGCGCGGGTAAGGGTGTAAAGTGAAAGGTTGACTGTCGCAATTACACTGTCACAGTCGGAAGTATAGCGCATAGTGTCCTGATAACTGCCGGCAGTGTTCACTAACTTTCCTGATGGCAGGCGATAAGTGGTGCCAGCACAGAAGGCAGCAGATAGTGTGATGCGTTGCAAAGGTTTGTCTTGTATGGTAAATGTTACAACAGAGTCACAGCCTGATGATGACTGCAGTGTTTCTCTATAAACACCGGCACCCACCTCTCTGCCCGACGGCAGGGTGAAGCGGTCGCCATTGCAAATGGTTTCATTTACGGTTGTAGTAACTTTTGGTATAACGGTAAGATTCAGGGTTCTAATGCTATCGCAACCAGAAGCAGACGTATAGGAATCTACATAAGTTCCGTTAGTGTTGTACCCTTCAAAGGATTGTCCCTGGCAGATGGTTTTATTGATCGTAGTGGTAACTTTTGAGCTAACGGTAAGGTGCAATGTTCTGGTACTATCGCATCCGGCTGCTGAGGTAAAATGATCCACATAAGTCCCGGTTGTGGAATAGCCTTCAAAACGTTCTCCCTGGCAAATGGTTTTATGGATGGTGGTAGTTGCGCCGCTTATTACCTCTAATGAATGCGTTTTGGTACTGCTATTTGCAACACCGTCACACGCCGTACTTTTAACAGTTAGTTGAATGTTTTTTGTGCCGGGCGTTGCCCAGTTAACTGTGTAGGGCCCCATTCCCGATCCGGATTTCACGGTTCCTCCATCCCAGTCCCAGGTAAAGGTGTAACCATCTGCGGGAGCAGTGAGATCACCCGTGTACCTGACCGTTACATCTTGATTGGACCCGCAAACCGGGTTGGGTGAAATGGAAAAATCAACAGCGTTATCTTTATTGGCAATTGTACAGATATCATTATACACTGCGTTTACAACACTTTGGTCAGAATACTGGTTGGTGAAGGAAAGGAATGCCATATTGGCTTCTCCTGATTCGCAAGCGACCGACCGATCATCCCGGTAAATATAAATAGGGGTGCCCGGCTTGCCCTTATACCTGCCTGCTGCGTCGTTATAAGAGACGAATTTTGTATTGTTTACATACACGTCAATGATACCGGTCTCTCCATTTCGTGTAAACGTCAGCAAATAATAAGTTGATAATTTGAAGTAAGGACAAGCACCAACAATTCCGTTGGGATAGAAGTCGAGACACCGGTCGTCTGAACCTCCGGTTGATTTATAATAGATGCCTTCATCATTTGCTCCATTGGAAAAGTCTATGATCCTGGCCCATGACCTCTCGCCAAAGTCTGTGTTCTTTACATAAAGGTGAATGGTGTAGGTATTGGTAATGGTATTGTCGGTATTGGGATAGCGTAATCCCCAGTGCATATTGGTGTGATACACCGTTCTTGTCATTCCGCACTGGGGCAGGTTGTCTGTTATAAAGCTGCCGGGTGTGGCCGCCGGACTACAGGAGCCTGCTGCTGCTACCGGTACTAAATCCGGACCGCACTCAATGGAAGAGGAAGAAAAGTTGTTGTAGAACCGGTATGAATGCTTGATCACCTGCGTTTTAGCCGTAACGGTAATGAGGAGTGAAACTAAAAATAGTAACCTGTAAATTGTTTTCATTGCATTAGTCATAGCGTAAGGACTATTCGTGTCACTCATGCTGATTTGAACTTTATGAACAAAACCTTTTAAGCTGTAACCATTAGTCTATAGCATGCAACGGAGCGGCTTTTTTATACGCTATTTGTTGCCGATGAAATCAGACCTGTTGTACCAGTTTTTACCTAACCAGTAATAATCCAGCTTGTAATAATGGACGTCCAGTCGGCCTTGTTGCTGTTGCCGTTTTTTTGAGATGTGTGCCTGATTGTAACAAAAGCAACAGCTTCCGCCTGTTTGCGCAGCCAAGATAAACTATGTGCATTCCTCAAAGTAGATGACCTGAATAAACTGCGCTTTTTCATGCATGAGCTGGGATCTTACTTGTAATTGTTTTGCTTATGCGTGTTTTGATCCTGTACTTCCCACATACTGATAAAACCATCGAGAAGCTGGTTATGAAACTGCCTGCATGAGCAGGCATAATCGACAGTAATCCAGGTGGCGGCATGCCGTCATCATAAACTTCGGTGCCGGATGCACCACCATTCCAATCATCAGAATTAAGATTTTCTTAGCAACTATTGCAAAATAAACCGGGTGACTAACAGTTAAGTGAAAAACCCATAGCCTGATGAAGAATCATTTGCTGCTGATTTTTGCGGCCCTTGCCGTCTTTTCCTATTCCTTTACCACACCTCCTGGTACTAAAGCTGCTTCCAGGGTGGCTAATAAATCACTGGCCTACCCGGTAGCGGGAAGCAAAAGCGCAATCAAAGATAAATGGGGCGCCAGCCGGGCGGGTGGCCTGCGTAAGCACAAAGGCATTGACATTCATGCCCGTAAGGGAACACCGGTAGTAGCCATTAGCGATGGTATTATTGTCAACAGAAGCTACACGCCCATTGGCGGTAAAACCTTGTGGCTGAAATCTTCCCAGCACTCCTGGACGGCTTATTATGCCCATCTGGACCAGCAATTGGTGAAAGAAGGACAGGCTGTGCGGAAAGGGCAGGTGATTGGTACGGTCGGAAACACCGGTAATGCCCGTACTACACCCGCGCACCTGCACTTTGGTGTAAAGAAAGGAGTGAGTTGGGTAAACCCCTTGCCTTATGTAAAATATGCTACAAAAGTAACAGGGTCCAAGAACCTCCAACAGAAAAAGGCAACCGCGGCCAAAAAGACTCTTCCCGCGAAAAGAACCAGCAAATAAGGTGGTATAGGGTTTTTAAAAGCGGTGGCGCCTGCATGCGGTTCATTCTTTTCAAAATGCCATAGCTGTTAGCTCAGTAGGTGGAAGTGTTCAGGTCAGTGGCCAGACGATCCACTTGGTATGAAACAAAATATAGAGATGAGGGCCTGAAAACTGGCTCTGCCGCTTACTGTTGAGCTGCGGCAGGAAAGAGGGAGAACAGCTGCCCGTTTTCTTCACTCATCCATACAAGCATACTTGATAAATAAAAGAATAATGTATAACTTTCTTAGAATGAATGACTGCTCTAGGTGAATCTTCCGGCCCCGATGTAGATTTTGTAAACACAGTCCATTATGCATTTGTTCAAATCTTTTTTTCTGGGTGGATACGAATGTGCTGACCTGATCAATAAAGAAAGAAAACGGGTGGATTTGCTGGCGCTTACCGGGCACCATAACCGGGTGGATGAAGATTATGCTTTACTGGAAGCGGCCGGTATTCGTACCGTTCGGGAGGGTATCCGCTGGAGCGTGGTGGAAAAGGTACCGGGCCGGTATGATTTTTCCGAAGTTAAAAATCGCATCATGGCGGGCCAAAGAGCCGGTATCCAGCAGTTGTGGGACATGTGCCACTTTGGCTATCCGGATGGTTTGCATCCGCTTCATCCAGCTTTTGCAACCCGTCTGGTCAACCTGTGCAAGGCGTTTACCCAGCTGTATCAACAGTATACCAATGATCCGTTGATTATTACTCCTGTCAATGAAATTTCTTTTCTTTCTTATCTCAGCGGTGAGGTTGCGGGCACTATACCTTTTCTTGAAAATTCCGCAGGCCATATCAAATATCACCTGTGCCAGGCCGTTATCCGGGCAGTAGAAGCCATCAAAAGTAGCCACCCGGCGGCCAAAATTCTGATGGTAGAGCCGCTGATTCGCGTGCATGCCGAAAGAGGCAAAGACACCACCCCCCATATAGAGAATTATAATGCTGGGCAATTTGAAGCCATGGACATCATCACCGGTCAGTTGTTCCCGGAATTGGGCGGTCAGCCTTGCTATATGGACCTTGCCGGTTTTAATTACTACTACAACAACCAGTGGCATGCCTGCGGACAAGGCATTTGCTGGAAAAGCCAGCAGGCGTTTCTGAACTTTCCAGGATTATTGAAGGGCGCGGCAGACCGCTATGGAAAACCGGTTGTGCTTACAGAAACCGGCCATTTTGATACAGACCGGTCCTTATGGATTCAGCATATTACAGGGGAGTGTATCAGTGCTATGAAGGCCGGGGTAAATTTGCAGGGCATCTGTATCTACCCGGTCATTGACCGCCCGGATTGGGATAATCTCCAAAAATATATTCCCTGTGGTATTTGGGGGTACCATCCCAATAACCAGGAGCGGCTGGTGGAGTTCGACTACCTTTCAACGATCAAAAGTTGTATAGCGGCAGTAGAAGCGTATCGTCGTCAACCCGTGCTTACTACAGCGCAGACCGCTTAAAGTTAGTGGATGAGTAAATCATATCTGCCTGGCCGCAAAAAGAGTATCATCTATTGAATTATAATGGCAGGAGCACTGTTAATAATATGGCCTTTTAAAGAATTCCTTTTGCTTTCAGTGCTTCTGTAATGTCGAGCAACAGGTTTAGGTTGCCTTCCTGAGCACCCCTGCTGGAACTAGTTTTACCTTCCTGGTACTGAAAACGCAGTTCCGGCGGCAAATTGGCTATTCTGCGTTCTGCTTCAGAGAGCGTCGGAACCGCTTTATAAGTTTCCCCTTCCTGATAAATGTCAAAGGATACATCTTGTTGTCGAACAACATTTCCTGCTCCTTTATAAGACACCTTTAATGTAACCGACGTAATCTTATTTTCTTTCATATCTAACGTTTTCTTCAAATATGAGGCCGTATCAATTGGGTGCCCAAACCCATAAGTTATAAAGGGAAATGAACAAGCTTGGGGTTTCATTATTACATCGGTCCTGTATTGGAGGGCCAATGGGAAGCAGGGCCTGAAAACTATTAACCATCAATCTGGTGCTCATTTTAGCTTTACTTAACTAAATGGGGTTTTTAAAGTTTTTCAAATGCTCATATAAAATTTATATGTGATAGGGAAATTGGAAACTCAGTTAATAAGAATGGTTTCAGGTGTGCACGAATGCTTAAGAGTTACATTATCTAATTATAACTTAACAGATGATCGGCCTTATGATAATCAGAAAGAATTGAAGTAGGTAAATAACCGGGCGGCGACTACAGGGCCCATAATAACCCACACCCGAACTTCTATATCCAGGTGCCGCATTCATATGGTGGAAAGTAGTAATTACTAATATAAAATAAGAAGGTAAAGTATAGTAATTTGATTAACAGTTAATAAATTTAATTGTAAATATATAATATGAAAAAGCTCATTACTGTATTACTGGTGATTGTGGCGATCAACTGCAGTACCAATGCACTCGCCCAGAATAAAAAGAATGATGCCAACAAGAACACCTCCGCCCAGCCAACAGCGGCTGCGGATAAAGAGGTTTCCGATGAAGTGTTGCTGGAGTTGTACCGGGGTGCAAGAGTAACCGATGTGGTGGACGGCCTGGTGACGGTTGGGTACATGGGGATAGGAGTGATGGATCCAATAATAGCACCGCTGTGGAGAGATTCAGAAAATATGAGCCACCGGTTTTCCGGTATCGCCGTTACGGTCCGCTATGGTCCTACTAACCGGCCCATGCATCCCGGCGCAGATCTTACCAAACCGGAAAATTACCAGGAGTACCGGAAATGGAGGGGCATGTGGTATTCGCAACTCTCCACCGAACCTTTTCAGGAGCACATCAAACCAGGGTCGGTGGTCGTGATGGACAACCGGGATGATAATGATGCCGGGTCAACAGGGTCGAAAAACATTATGGACTGGCAGGCCAAAGGGGCTGTTGGACTAGTGGCCGCCGGTGGCGTAAGGGATATTGA
>JAEWAC010000313.1 GCA_023391895.1 Bacteroidota bacterium | reverse complement strand
GTTTATATATTGGGCCGCTTCCCTTACATCTGCTACGTAGGCATCGGTGCTAACCTGCCAGCCGTTTACATGATGCTGGGTATGATTGCCCACGGCATGACCTTCGGCTAAAATGCGACTGTATACCTGCGGGTACTGCTGTACATTTTCGCCCACGCAAAAAAAAGTAGCCAGCGCCTGGTAAGCTTTCAGTTCTTCTAAAACCCATGGGGTCACATCCGGATGGGGGCCGTCATCAAAGGTCAGAAACACTTCCTGTTGTTGCGTGGGAATACTCCACACATAAGAAGAAAAGATGCGTTTTATGATCCATGGTATTTTAATAAAGTACCGGTGCATGTAAGGCAAAGATAGCAGACCGGAAGATTGGTGAAAGTGGCCCAAGCTGATAGAGCTTAAAAGAAATGGCGATAGCTGGCAGAGCTTTTTCAAAAAGCCATATACAAAGGCTGGCTAGAGTACCTCCCGCCCTGCAACGGTATATCTGTGTCCGGTCAACTATCTTTGCGCTATGCAACGAAAAGTAAGAGTAAGGTTT
Organism: Bacteroidota bacterium; assembly: GCA_023391895.1. Classification (GTDB taxonomy): domain Bacteria; phylum Bacteroidota; class Bacteroidia; order Chitinophagales; family Chitinophagaceae; genus Flavisolibacter. The sequence continues at coordinate 8,609 of JAEWAC010000313.1, read as the reverse complement.
GCTCCCAGCCCCACCGGAGGGCTACACCTGGGTGGTGTACGTACAGTGCTGTACAACTATTTATTTGCCAAACATCATGGCGGCGATTTTGTTTTGCGTATTGAAGATACCGACCAAAGCCGCTATGTTTCTGGTGCAGAAGAATACATTTATGAAACCCTGGCATGGTGCGGACTGGAGCCCGACGAAAGCCCGAAGCATGGTGGCAGCTACGGCCCCTACCGCCAGAGCGAGCGCAAAAAAACTTATCGCAACTATGCCGAAGAACTGGTTCAAAAAGGCTATGCTTATTATGCCTTTGACACCACCGAAGAACTGGATGCCATGCGGGCCCGGCTGCGCACCCCCGAAAACCCCACTCCTCAGTACGACCATACCGTACGCACACAGATGCGCAACTCCCTTACCCTGTCTGAGCAGGAAGTAAATGATTTGCTGAACAACAATACGCCACATGTCATCCGCATTAAAATGCCGGTAGGCGAAACCCTTTCTTTTACCGATATGATCCGCGGCGAAGTAACCTTTGATACCTCCGTGGTGGATGACAAAGTATTGCTGAAAGCCGACGGTATGCCTACCTACCATTTAGCCGTGGTGGTAGACGATCACCTCATGCAGATCACACATGCTTTTCGGGGTGAGGAATGGCTGCCCAGCGCACCGGTGCACGTACTGCTGTGGCGCCACCTGTTCGGGCTGGAAAACATGCCGCAATGGGCGCACCTGCCACTGATACTGGGTCCCAGCGGTAAACTAAGCAAAAGAGACGGTGCCAAATATGGTTTTCCGGTATTTGCCATGAACTGGCAGGATGCCAAAACCGGAGAGCTGACGGAAGGCTTTCGGGAAAGGGGCTTTTTACCACAGGCTTTTGTCAACATGCTGGCCATGCTGGGCTGGAACGACGGTACCGAACAGGAAATATTTACACTGGAAGAACTGGTGCAGAAATTTACCATTGAAAAGGTACATAAGGGCGGCGCCAAATTTGACTTTGAAAAAGCCAAATGGTTCAACCATGAATGGATAAAAAGAACCGATGCTGTTACTTTAACCAACATGGTGAAAAAGGTATTTGAACAAAAAGGCGTTGGCATTAACGACCGCACTTATCTGGGAAAAATAGTTAGCCTGGTAAAAGACCGCTGCACCATGCTCACTGACTTTTGGGACCAAAGCTCTTTCTTTTTTAAGGCACCGAAGGATTTGGATACCGCACCGGTAAAAGCCAAATGGAACAGCGAAAAAGCTGCCTTTTTTAAAACCTATGCCAAAACCTTACCCAGCGTCAGCGACTGGAGCGCCGCCTCGCTGGAAGCCTTGTTCAAGCAACTGGCAGAAGGTGCGGGCATTAAACCGGGTGAACTGCAGTTGCCTTTCCGCATTATGCTGGTAGGCGGCAAGTTCGGCCCGCCGGTATTTGATATTGCCGCCGTTCTGGGCAAAGAAGAAACCATAGACCGAATTACGACAGCCCTGGACCACTTTGAAAAAATGAAGTAGTTTAGCAAACTACAATATGAAAAAAACGGTCTTAGTAATTGGGCTACTGGCAGCACTCAAATTGGTGCTGCCTTTTTTATTACAGCATCCGGCTTACGAGCTGCACCGCGATGAATACCTGTATTATGAACAGGGCCAACACCTGGCACTGGGGTATCTGGAAAATCCGCCATTAATTGGATTGCTGGCGTACCTTTCTTCTTTATTCGGTGGCACGCCCTTCTGGATCAAGTTCTGGCCGGCCTTGTTTGGCGGCTTTACACTAGTAGTAACCGCGGGCATCGCCCGGGAGCTGGGTGGCAAACGATGGGCGCCGGTAATCGCGGCCTCAGCCATTTTACTAACGGCTTTTTTAAGAATCCATATTCTTTTTCAGCCCAATTTTCTGGATATCTTTTTCTGGACGTTGAGCGCCTATTACCTGGTCCGCTACATCAATACCCAACAGCCCCTTTATCTTTATTTACTCAGTACGGCGCTGGCCCTGGGCTGGTGGAGCAAGTACTCGGTCTTATTTTTTATTACGGCCATTGTGGTTTCCCTGCTGGCCACGCCCCATCGTAAGCTAGTGCAGCAAAAGCATTTTTGGGGAGCGGTTGGCTGGGGCATGTTGTTGATAGCCCCTAATGTATGGTGGCAGTACCAGCACAACTGGCCGCTGGCGCACCATATGGATGAATTAAGAGAAACCCAGCTGAGGCACCTTCACGCAGACGACTTTATCAAAGAACAATTGCTTTACCTGCTGCCGTTTTTGCCGGTTTGGCTGGGCGGACTTGTTTGGCTGTTTCGGCACCACGCTTTCCGAATCATTGCCTACATGTACCTCTGTGTAATTGTTTTGCTGATGATAGGTAGCGGCAAGGGTTATTATGCCCTGGGCACCTACCCCATGCTGCTGGCTGCCGGTGGCGTGTGGCTGGAGTCTGTTCGCCTGCGCCGGTGGCGCTATGCGGTGGTGGCGTGGATACTGGTGTTATCACTGCCGTTTATACCTCTGCTTTTGCCCATGCAGGCACCGCAGCCAATGGCCGCCTTCAACCAAAAATACGGGATAGAAAAACTGGGCCTCCTGAAGTGGGAAGACCAGCAGAACCATCCGCTGCAGCAGGACTTTGCCGATATGCAGGGATGGAAAGAACTCACCCAAAAAAGCGAAGCCTTTTTCAACAACCTGCCCAATGCCGAAAGGGTACAAACCATTGTTTTCTGCCGCCACTATGGGCAGGCTGCCAGTTTAAAATATCATGCACAAAGTGCTTTTTTCCGGTCAAAGGTCATGACCGACAACGGCACCTTTTTGCTGTGGATACCGGATCACCTCATTTTTAAAAACCTGTTGTTCATCGGCCGACGCATGCCGGATAAAGACGATGCCGTGTTTCAGCATTTTCAAAACGTCACAGTTATTGATTCGGTCACCAATCCTTTATCCCGACAGTATGGTGATAAGATCATTTATTTTCAGCAGGCCGATGCCGAAGCCATCCGGCTGGCCAATGAAGGTTTGCAACAGATGAAACAGCAATTCCGGCGCTAGTCGATGGTTTCCGTCGCCGTCGTACTACCCAAAGGCGTGTAGGGTAGTAAGTAAATGGTTTTCTTTAAAACCCCATAGAGCGGCCCCTCCCTCTCGTCCCTCCCCGGTAGAGAGGGAGTGTTTTCAATGCAGCATTTGAATTGACGTATGGGCTTTTGAACGTTTTTCAGCTAAGGATATAAAAGGCTTCCATTTCTTTTAAACCACATATGGCAGCGGGAGATGCCGAAACAAGTTCGGCAGGACAGTGCAAGCGGCATTTGAAAGAGCAGTCCACTAGGTATAATACAAACAGAAAGTGAACAAACTTCTTCAAAAGCCCATAGGCAACACCAAACCTCTCAACATCTCAACCATTCAACCCCTCAACTCTTTCAAAAGCCCATATACAGCCTGCTGCTGTTAAGGTTTTCTGGAACATTCCTCAAATGAAACAGGGTTAACCAAAGAAGATTATTTTTGAACCACTTTATGAATGCAGAATTAAAAAGACCCATTCGTGTACTGGTCGCCAAGGTAGGCCTGGATGGCCACGACCGCGGCGCCAAGGTTATTGCCACGGCATTGCGGGATGCAGGCATGGAAGTGATTTATACCGGCCTGCGCCAAACGCCCGAGATGGTGGTGAATGCCGCTTTGCAGGAAGACGTGGATGCCATTGGCGTCAGCATTTTATCGGGGGCGCACATGACAGTATTTCCTAAACTGCTGCAACTGATGAAAGAAAAAAACATGAACGACGTACTGCTCACCGGCGGCGGCATTATACCCGAAGATGACATGAAATCCCTGAACGCAGCCGGCGTTGGCCAGTTGTTTGCACCCGGCACCGCCACCGGCGATATTGCCGCTTACATCAAAAACTGGGTCAGCCGACACCGCTCTTTTTAACCATTGTTGTTTTCATTTATAAACCTTCAACCTTGCGCCATATGTACCAGACTTTACTTACCGCTTTGGATAACGGCATTTTTGTTATTACCATCAATCGTCCCGATAAACTCAATGCACTGAACCGGCAGGTAATAGCCGACCTGGATGCGGTGATGAACGAGGTAGAACTGAACGAAGCAATAAAAGCCGTGATCCTGACCGGTGCCGGGCCCAAAGCGTTTGTAGCCGGTGCCGACATCAGCGAGTTTGTAGGCCTGTCGCATTCAGAAGGTATGGAACTGGCCAGAACGGGACAGGAAGTGTTTTTTAAAATAGAAAACTGCTCCAAACCGGTGGTGGCCGCGGTCAACGGCTTTGCCCTGGGCGGCGGCTGCGAGCTGGCCATGGCGTGCCACTTTCGCTTGGCCAGCGACAATGCCCGGTTTGGACAACCGGAAGTAAACCTGGGCCTGATCCCCGGCTACGGCGGCACGCAGCGGCTGGTGCAGCTCATTGGCAAAGGCCGGGCCCTGGAACTGCTGATGACCGGCAACATGATTGACGCCGCCACCGCCCTGCAATACGGGCTGGTCAATGCGGTTGTAAGCCCGGATGAATTGATCCTGAAAACCACGGCTATTTTACAAACCATTACCACCAAAGCACCACTGGCCATCAACAAGTGCATAAAGGCGGCCAATGCCGCTTACAATAACGGCCGCAATGGTTACGAAATAGAAATAGAAGGCTTTGGCGCCTGCTTTGCTACCGAAGACATGAAAGAAGGCACCGCAGCTTTTCTGGAAAAACGAAAAGCCAATTTTACGGGTAAGTAGTGGTTACCTATTCACATGGGGTTTTGGAAGAGTTGATTGGTTGAATAGTTGAGAGGTTTGGTGCTGCCTATGGGTTTTTAAAGAAGTTGGATTGCCGCTTCTGGTGGATTGTTATTTCATAACACCTCCGACCTGTCATGCCGAACTGGTTTCGGCATCTGCTGCCGCCATATTGGGCTTTGTAAAAGTGGAAGCCTTTTATATCCCTAGCTGAAAAAAGTTTTACAAGCCCATACGTCAATTCTATGTCTGCTTTGAAAACAACTGTTTGGCCTCCCTCTCCATCGGGGAGGGATCAGAGGGAGGGGCCTCCTATGAACTTTTAATGAAGTTGCCGGCTTTACATCATTAACTAAGAATGGTTCAAAAGTCCATACGTCAATTCTAATTGCATATTAATTCAACCAATAAAATATACATCATCCCTCGTTCTGCGGAAAGATGCGCAAGGTTTTTACAAAGCGGCTTTTGTAATAGTCGTTCAGCGGTGTAATGGTTACGCCATTGGCTTTGCCGGAAGTGGAATGAATAAACTGCAGCTCCCCGCCGTTGTTAGCGGTAACCAACCCCATATGCCCAACGAAATGCTCGGTGCTGTCGGTGCCGGTAAATAAAATAATGTCGCCGCGTTTGGCGCTATCTACCGGTATGGTGCGGCCTACATGGGTAAAATCAATAGACGACCGGGGTACCGCAATATTAAAGTGATTGAATACATAGGTAATAAAACCGGAGCAATCGAAACCCACTTTGGGATCGGCAGAAGCATACTGGTAAGGAATGCCCATCAGGGTTTCGGCAAAGTTCATCAACTCATTCGGCTGCACATTGCCGGTATGGATGGTGGCCGAAGACGGCAGCAAAGCGGTATCCCTGTTATGCGTCCCGTCTTCCGGAAAACTATCCCTTTGAACAAGGGTATCGGTATTCAGGCCTGAATCGGTTACCGTTACTTTATCCTGGTTGATCTTTTTTACTTCAAAGAGGTTGCACGATGCGGCCATCACCGCCAGCACCCATCCTGCTATCATCCATCTTTTCATACCCACATCTTTAGCTGTCTAAACCCCTGCAATTTTCGGACTAAGTTTTACAGTATTGTAGCAATGTTTTGGCCGGGAGTAAATAGCTTTTAAACAAACTCATCCGCACAGTAACCTGTACAACAACATCGGCCGATAAAAAAAGGCCGGTCTGCAATCAGACCAGCCTTTTACAATTAGGTTAGTACAGCCTTAGTTGACCTCCAGCAAACCCACCATGTCTTTGGCGGCTGAAAATACACCAGCACCCTTTAAAGCATACAAGCCGATTTTTGAAGTGCTGAGGCGCTTGCTTGCATTGATGCAGGTCGTCAGCTTCATATCGCGGTGATTGTACACAACGCTCCTGGTCAAATTATTTTTCTGGTCGATGGTTGCCATGGCCAATACACTTTTATCAAACTTCACCATGTCGTCCGGCTTTTTGGCCAAATCCCTTTCTACATTGTCTCGGTCATCGTTATAAAAAATAACCAGTTTATTGTTATGGCAAACGGCTTTGAAACTGCTGTACAAAGAGGTATTGGCCGTATGTTGCCATTTAGGTAAGCGTACAAAGCTGGTAGGTGCCGATGCACTTACGCGGATGTCTATGATATCGCCATAATAATAGTCGGGATAAGAGTACGAATAGTTACCGCTGCGGCGGGTGCGCCATACCAGCTTGTAATATTCCAGCAAATAATCAATACTGCCGTCTTCCCTTTCCACCACGTCAGCCAGGGTAAAGTAAGAGCTCAATCCCGGATCTTTTTCCCGGTCGCTGCCCTGCTTGTCTTTTTTAACCAGCTCCAGTAGATCGGCAGGAAAAGCTTCCATTTTCTTTACATCTACACCCATGGACTTTTGATCGATTACGGTTACAAAATAGCCGCTTACATAGCCGTCGTATTTATTTTTATACAAGCCAAAAAGAGTGAGGTTATTGTTTTTGTCGGCGGTTACCTGCATGGTGTGCACATATTTGTCCTGCAGGTTCATTACAAATTCCTTTGGCTGGCTTTCTCCGTTGGCATACAACAACAGCTTGGTTTTGTAGGCGGGTACACGGGCACCATCTTCCCTTACATTCTCTCTTTTTACTTCTTTATCATAGTGTTTTAAAATAACACCTACACTACCGTTGTTGGTCACAATATAGTCCAGCACATCAATGAACTTGTCACGGTAAGGCAATACCACGGTGTTGTCCCAAAGCTTGTTCATTTCGTGGGAGTAGACCGCCATATAATATTTTTCATTACCCTTTTTAGCGTAAGGTGATAAGCCAAAGACCATGATCTTGCTGGAGTCTTTTGAAACCTCATACTGCACGGTTGATTGCGAGTTGCGGCTGATGGCCTCCATCGCGCCAAGGTTAGCAGGCTTGCCAACAGGCTTCAGGCTTTTGTTATCAATTTTCTGGGAATAAAAAGTGGTGGTTTTCTCTTTCCGGTTGTAGTGATTGGTAAAAAGGAACAGGTTGTTTTTGATGCTCAACAGGTTGTCAAACTTCATGCCTTCCTGGTCAACGGTAAAACTTTTCATGTCTTGTTCCTGCAGCTTATTATCGTAGCGGGACAGGATAGGCGTAACGGTTTTACGGCTGAACATGCCGCCTTCGGTTTCAAAGCTAAGCTTTACCATTTCCAGCCCGCTGCCTTGTACCAGGGAGCCGTATTCCATTTCTTTTTTACTTTCTTCGCTCCAGCTTACTTTTATTTTTTGTGCATGGAGAACATAGGATGCCATTGAGGCAAGGATCATTAAATAGATTCTCATAGAGTTCGGTTTGTATTAGTAAAAAAACTATTTTTATCCGACCTAGAAAACTGTTTATGAAAAAATATTTTTTTCCGTCACTCCTATGTTCATGCCTGTTGGCGTACCTGAATCCCGTTGCTGCTCAAACGAAAAAGCAGACAAAAGACAGCTCCGTTGTTATCATTTTCCAGGAATCCTCTTCTCCATCCACTTCCGGAAAACACAAAAAAGGATCATCCGAAAATAACGTCATCAAAGTGGCGCCACTGGGTTTTCTAAGTGGCACCTTTCCGCTTTTATATGAAAGACGCATCAGCGACTTTTTTACCATACAGGCTGGTGGCGGATTGACCAATAAAAATTACGTCAGGGCGCTCTGGCTAAAGGCATCCGATGAATTCTCTGATTCCAAATATTCATGGAATAACGGCAGCTATTCTGATGAAGCAGATGAACTATACAACTTTAACAGCCGCACCGCACAAATGGGTTATATGTACACCATAGAGCCGCGTATTTATTTTGAAAGCGAAGCACCGGAAGGCAGCTTTTTGGGGCTGGCTTACAACTACACCCGGTACAACTTTCAAATACCCACCTTATCCAAAACTGGCAGTTATGAATACGAACACAACGGATCGCCGGTGAAAGAATATGAAAACATCACCGACTATCTGGTGCACTTTGGCGGGCAGCAGCTTTTTGACCGCATCTCCTTAGAATATTCAACCGCAGTAGGTCTTAGAAAAATAAGCGGCTCCAAATATGTGGCTTATGATGATGGAATTAAATTAAAGGATGGACTGAATACCTACAACGATAAAAAGATCACTTTTGCCATAGGCTTTAAAGTAGGCTATCATTTTTAAAATCTTTTAAAACCCCATACCATAAAGGCCGCACTAAAGCGGCCTTTACTTTTTCAGCAACGCTGCCCCTATTTTTATTTGGGAAGCCGATGAATGTTATCGGTACGCTTGCAACTTATAAATTAACTTTAGGCCCCAAAACCAAGATATATGAATTACAGGATAGAAAAAGATACCATGGGCGAAGTGCAGGTGCCTG
>JAEWAC010000283.1 GCA_023391895.1 Bacteroidota bacterium | reverse complement strand
ACACAAAAGCGTTTTTACCACCAGGTGCGCAGGAACCTGCTTGAAGACACAGCTTTTAGAAAATATTTTGAAGGCGAAACAACCCTGTTGCCTGCATTTTACAGGAACATCATTCAAAGCGACTTGGGGGTGTGGTGGCAGTGGTTGCCTCAGGGTGCACTGGAGCACAATCCTAATGAATATCTACAGAAAACAATTCAAAAGAAAACAGCTTGAGCTTTCAAATTTGACCTTTCAAATTATTGTAACCAACTTACCTGCTCCTCGATTTTTATTAATTTCTTGCACCTGATTGAACTAATCAATAACAGTGGTTTTATTATAGCAAATTACAGCATGGGTAAGGCTTCACAAATAGGAGTGCTGTCCCCGCTCAATTTATGGTTGCTTTACTTATGATTCACGGACAGCTTCCTTTTCTCTTTAACAAAGGATAAATTTATGTAATCATACTTCGGGGTCACACAACCTAAAGAAGGTCATTGCCCTTTAACTCATCATTGGTGTGTATGGCGGATATTCTTTGGGTAGATCCCGCCAGCAGGCACCGGTTTTTACAATCCACAAGATGCCTTCCACTACTTCTCGTTTATCTTTCCAAAGATGTCATTTGCCGTCACTTCGCACCTCGCCATCCGGCACTAAAGGCGCAATCTTCACCCACTGCTTCTCTGTCAGCCGCATCCCGAAAAACTCCCCAATCGCATTTTTGAGACCAGTCCTACACTGGTTGGCTGATTCAAAACATCAAAAATAGTGACAACAATCATGATAATTACCATAGCCGGCGAACTGAAATGGCTTACATCAATGTGAACTGGATGCGGTATTCGAAGAATTGCACCGTTCCCCTTTTATTAAATCTTTCCAAAATGCCATAAGCATAAATAAACTCCATCCGGATCACCTTTGTCATATACCAATTAACCATCGGCGTTATGCGTGTCATTTGACCACCTTGTATGTTTCCATCGTTTAAATTAAAAGTAGATGCCCGCAATACACCTTCAATTTCGCCGAGTCCGCCCTTGAAAACAGATTTTTTGACAGGCACAAATCCAAAAATGCTGCCTGCTGTTTTATAGGGTCGAACTGTATTGGTAAAGAAATAGCTTATGACAACGTCTCCGCCGGCAAACTTGTGATCACCGGTTTTTACAGAGTTTAACGTATGCAGGACCGTTTCTGAACCCAACATCAGTCTATTATTACGATAGTAGATCTCCAACCCATACTGGGTGACTTTATCTGTTTCAATTGCGCCGGTGTTGATTAATTGTGGCGTAGGATTGGATTCGGGGCGGCTTTTTAAGGTAAACTTTCCATCTACAGGTTTGCCATGTTCAATTTCTCCGGCTATATGCAGTAGTTTATTATTTTTTTCGTCATAAAAAGGCATCCACCCAATTCGCGCGACACCTTGCCATTTAAAGGTGGAGAAACTCTGGCCTTTTGAAAGAACATCGTTAAAGTAGCCCAGGTTCCAGAATATCCTGGATTTTGGCAAAAAACCAAACCATTTGATGCCATCCGATAAGATAGGTACCGGGTCAACCGCCATTTGTCTCTCATTTGTCCAGGGCGAGTGCCCATTCATGACTTTAACCATGGAAAATCCCACCTTAGTCCGACCAACAAAGATGTGGCCTGCGAGTTCCGGCACTTCGATAGTGACACCAGATTCCCGTACCAGCCATCTGTCATTATCACCATCCCACATGTAAGCAAACTTCCACGATATACTTCTTTTGGTTTTAAGCACCCCGCTGCCAAGGACTCGAAAATCCCGCAACTTTACTTTACTTTTCACATCTAAGTTGGCTGAATCCATTTGCTCTTTAAAGACATTGCTCTGTGAATATGCTGTGGCATCATAAATAAGACCAAGACCTATCTTGAAAGTAGATACAGGCCCGTTGAATTCAGTAGGAGGTAAATTTTTTGTTGTAGAATCGTTGCCGCGTACGATAAGTTCTAAGCCATCAGTACCGTTGGGTACCACTTTAGTAGTATCCTCCTGGCTAAAAGATATACCCGGCAAAACAAGCAGGAGTAATATCAGAGCACTGGTCAGCGCTTTGATCCGTCTCTTTCCATTTAATATAAACGCCCTTTCGGGGAGCGTGGCAGTGCCACTAAATGGGTAAACCATAAGCTATGCAAAATCTGTTTAAATAAAAACTTCCCTATCTATCCGGGAACGGTGTTATTGAAATGTTTTTCTTCCTGGCATTGCTCCTCAACACAATGTCTCAACTATAATCTCTATATCATCCTCTCCTGCATCCGCCGCCGCGAAAACCTTCGCCTGAGGATCGGCCCCACCCATGTTGCCGCCGCGGTTTATCTGGTTGTAACTGGCATTACGCGACTGGGAGCGCTCACGGTTCTGCATTTCGCGGTTCAGGTTCTGGGTATTAGTATTGGAAGGTGACTGCCACTGATTACAGTTTCTTTGCGACCAGCTGTTGTCATGCGATTGGTTTCCATAGTGGCCGTATACCAAAGGGCACCAAATACAGGGTCGTCCGTTGGTTTTTGCCGTACCGAAAAGGCCGCTCTCCCGTTCAGGATGTTTCCATTCATGCTTTCGGGTTGAGGCTGATAAAGTGTAATTTTCCCCCCATTTTTCCCTTCAATCGTCTGGGGCCATTGCTGTTGCGCCTGTATGGCCGGCACTATTAGAATCAGACAACAGATAGAAAGAACATGTTTTCGTAACATAGCAGGCAACTTTTTTAATTTATTGCCAACGGCCTGGGCAAAACAAATTTCTTTTCATCACCCCAACCATCAGTTTTTGGCAACGCAGGCAAACCGATTCGCAGGATACAGCTTTAACAGCAGTGAATAGTTCTGGATAGGACTTCCTGTGTAGAAGAACCTTGATCAACCTTTTTAAAAGGCTATTCGGAAAAATCGTACTTGCCATAACCTGTCTTTTGATAGAGAATTTTTCTAACCATCAATAAGGTTTTTTCGGTGGCCCCACTGGCATATAATACCCATTATAACTTTTTTAACGAGTAGTACATTTGGTTGCCGGTGTCGTATTGCCCTGCTTAAATGCTTCGTCGAACTGTGCCCCGGAGGTGTCAATCCTCAGGAAGAAATAGCCAACTACAGAACTGAATCGTTCACTCTGGTTAATGTTAAAAAAGCATTTGCACCGGGCTGGATTCCGACTACGCCATTTGGCTGTATTGTCCATATATTGCTTAAACACCTATATCTACCGAGACTTAGTTAATGTAGTTCTCTTACTTTCCACCATAATGCGCCTGCCCGGAAAGTATAGATTTGAAACCCAGCTACACATAAGTACTTAGGTTCACTCACTCAACTGATAGCATCGCCCGATTAACTAGTACCAACAGCATCCAGGTTTTCCATTCGACGTATGATACCGGCCGCTTCAACATATTCTGGTCCAAAGGCCCAACAGTATCTAGCCGGCATGTTGGGCAGCGGAAATATAGGCTTTTCATTCTCCAGCACAAATCGGTATTGATTTAAGAAAGCTTGATTTTATTACAAAGATTCTCAATACTCTAAAAACATTCTTTGTATCTCATCTAACTTCCTGGGCTTTAACAGGGCAACGGAAAGCAGAATCCTTGATTTTTGAGGATTGAGGCCGTAAGAGGCAACCAGTCCAAGCTCGTCATCATTTACTTCCACATTACGACCCACATTCCCTGTGGCCACCCGGGTACTTCTCACAACTACCACACCTTGCTTGCTGGCCCTTGCACAAGCATCCAGAGATGCTTTATTCATATTGCCATTGCCTACGCCTGCTATCACAAGCCCTTTTGCACCCAGTTTTACAGCCGCATCAATCAGGTCGGGATTCATGTCTGCATCGGCATAAATAATATCAACGCGGGGAAGCTTGGTTACACCCTCTACGGAAAATTCACTTTTATCACCATACCGCAGGTGAGGATACCTGTAGTATTCATTGACTCCATAGGTTGTAGTACCTATCAATCCACGAATAGGCGACATAAAGGTCTGAACAGCCGTTGTGCTCACTTTGGTGAGTGTTTGTGCGGAGTGGATCCAATCATTCATGACCAGCAGAACGCCCCTGTTGCTGGCATTTTTATCAGCTGCCACAGCAATGGCGTCGTAGAGGTTCAGAGGTCCGTCGGCACTGATTGCCGTAGAGGGACGCATAGAGCCCACCAGCACCACAGGCTTTGTGGTTTTACTCACCAGATTTAGAAAATAAGCGGTTTCTTCCATGGTGTCGGTGCCATGCGTAATAACAATCCCATCTACACTGGTATTGTCTTTCACCTCGTTGATCCGGTTGGCCAGCTTGAGCATGATATCGAATGACATATCCTGAGAACCCACATTAGAAATTTGCTCGCCTTTGATGTTGGCGATTTTCACTACTTCGGGTATGGCGTTGACCATGGCATCTATAGTTACCTGTCCGGACGTGTAGGCTGCCTGTGCACCGGATTTAGCGGCACCGGCAATGGTGCCGCCGGTAGCAAGGATCAGCACATTTGGCAGCGCCTTACCCTTTGAGGTTACCGCTTTTTCAGATGAAGAGGCATTAGTAGCCATTGTAGTCTGGGTCTGCGCCAGGGCATTCACGAACAACAAAGCACTGACGAAGACCATACTGGAATAAGTGCGTATGCTTTTCATGTTATCTGATTTTAAAGTCAATCAATATTTTTTTTGTTTTTCCGGGCTTTTCGCCTGAGTTGCTCCCGTAGGGCCTGTAGGGGAAGTCAGTTTTGCCGGATCGAGAAGGTCATTGATCTGCTGTTCGGTCAGGAGTTTTTTCTCCCGGATCAATTGCAGAATACCTTTGTTGGTCGCCAGGGCTTCTTTTGCCAGTTCTGTGGTTTTGTCGTAGCCTAGTACCGGGTTCAGGGCGGTGACTATACCTACACTGCGTTCCATATAGGTCTTCAATACCATCTCGTTAGCAGTAATGCCATCAATGCACTGCGTACGGAACAAAGGCATTGCCTTGTAAAACAGCCCTTGCGTTTCCATGATGGCGACGGCCACTACCGGTTCGTAGGCGTTTAATTGCAGCAGCCCATCCTGTGAGGCCATCGTAACCGTTACATCATTACCAATAGCCTTGAAGCATATTTCGTTCATTAGCTCGGGCATGACCGGGTTGACCTTGCCGGGCATAATGGAAGAGCCCGGTTGCAGTGCCGGCAGGTTGATTTCAAAGACACCGGTTCGTGGTCCCGTAGCTAAAAATATCAGGTCACTCGAGATCTTTGACAAGGTTACCGCCAGGTTTTTCAGAGCGGCCGAGTACAGGACAAAGGCTTGCATGCTGGAGGTGGCGGCTATCAGGTCTTTGCTTAACATCATGGGCTTGCCCGTAATCTTGGCAAGGTGAGTAGCCACTTTTTCTGCATAGCCTGGAGAAGCTGTAATGCCTGTGCCAATGGCCGTGGCACCCATGTTCTCCTCGTACAGGTAGGCTTCTGATTTAACCAGTGCTTCAATGGCCCCGTCGATCTGATTTCCGAAGGCATGAAACTCCTGGCCCAGGGTCATGGGTACTGCGTCCTGGCCCTCCGTACGGCCCATTTTGAGAATATTTTTAAACTCGTCTCCCTTTTTATGAAACGATGAGGACAAGGCCTTGGCTTCTTTTACAACCTTATCGTTATGAAGCAGTAAGGCCACGTGGATCGTGGTGGGATACACATCGTTGGTGGATTGTCCCATGTTCAGGTCGTCATGTGGTTCGATGATGTGGTATTCTCCTTTTTTGTGGCCGCTGAGCTCCAGTGCAAGATTGGCCAGCACTTCGTTAGCGTTCATGTTGGCCGAGGTGCCGGCACCACCTTGGTACAGGTCCACCAGGAAATGCTCGTGGTATTTGCCATCGATAACAGCCTGACAGGCTTTTTCTATAGCAGCGAGTTTTTCTTTACTCATCCGGCCCACGTCGGCATTAGCTCGGGCAGCGGCCAGTTTTACCATGGCATAAGCCCTGACATAATCCGGATAAAAATTGGTCGCCACGCCACTCACCTGGAAGTTCTCCAATGCCCGTGCAGTTTGTACCCCATAGTAGGCATCGGCCGGTATCTGCTTTTCACCCAACAGATCCTTTTCTGTGCGGAACTGTGCCAGAATGTTACTTCCGTATAAAAGTCCCAATACTATCGTTAGGGTGGTGGTCTTTAGGTGGAAATTCATAATTTGAAAGTTTTACGCTGTTTTTTAATCATTTCATAATGCGGATCTTCCTTGTTTTTAATTCAGGGACTGGAGATGGAGTTTATCTAAAATCTCTATTGGCCAATCAAGCCTGTCCTATTGCATTTGACTTTCAATTTGTCGGAGCGGATTATGGTAGTAGAATTCTTGGCAGTTGGTTCATGGCTGTTGGTGCCGCAAACCATGCAGGGCAGGAAATGCATTTTTAGCAATTATTCTTTCGCTGCAGCTTTGATCAACTGCGGCCTTTATGATTCCCTCTAGAGTTCCGGGCTGCAACACCAAGGTAAAGTCATCCTCTGTAAGGCAGTTTTCCTATTGTATGGACTAATAAGTCTTGAAAAAACTTCTTGAAACGTAGTATTGATAAAGTACCTGGCTTTTATGAAACAAAAAATAGCAAAAAGAGCTCTTCCTGATGCCGCCTACCTGATTTGCGAATGCCTGCAGGAAACCTGTATAATAAAGCCTGATCAGTTAATGTTGGTTTATAGTTGCAGCAAGTTTCATTTTGTCTTAAAGCTTGAAGCATATTCAGATAGCAAATCAGTAGCCTTGAAAGCAATGCATGGTCCACGAAGCAACTTTCCTTTGAAAGACAGCAATCCCTTTCTTTAAACTCTTGAGTGTAAATTAGGCCAATTCCTCTAGGCTGTATAATGAGCTGGCTTTTGATTTGCCAAATTTTATAAAATTGTGCAATTATGGCTCTCACACCTATTTGCTAACAAGTATTAACCATTCATTCAGCCTCTCGCTGTATGATAACTAGGAACTATCCTCCATAAGCGATGAGCCTGGCTAACGGTCTGCAGGACTGGCTGATTAGAGGCGGCTTATAATAATTTGGCAAGGGTTCAAAAACAGTATCCACCTCAAAATTTTCAATCCTACTTATTACACTTAATTTAAGAGGTTTGACATTCGTGGACTAGGATTTTAAACCAGAGACAAATGAAAGAATACCACATGACCTTAAAACCCAAAGACCAGCAGTACCTGGAAGGGTTGCTTTTAAATGGTTTTTTGCCGGTAAAGAAATTCTCGTGGGCCACGGCTCTTTTGGAACGGGACCGTGGAAGAGCTTTGTGGTGGCAACTGGGGGGCATTTTGTTATCAGAGTGTCTCAACTGGCGTACAGCCTGTCAGAAAAAATTGCTGTACATGTTGCAGGGAAAAGCCTCAAGGCTGTCAAAATATTGCGGAAAGCAAAACGCTTGCTCTTACAAAGCTCTGCTTTGATTCAATAAATCTTTATTTTTAGAAACAGAGGGGTACCATGGGATTTTGAAAAAGAGGATTCCGGGTGATCTACTAAGCCAAAGTTCCGTTATTGGAAAGCAGCGGCTGTGGATGAATTGCTGTTCAACCGAGTGGGTGAAAATAGAAAATGTGTGCAGGTTGTTCAATATGGGTATTTGAAAGAGTCTCATGGTGTAGCGCTGATCTCATTTTTCGAGCAGCTAAGGCAAGGCGATACCTTTTTATAGTAGATGATCCGATCAGGTACCAGGGGGCTGTCTTGTTTTGAAGGCCGTTTGCCACAGTGTGCGAGAAAAGTCACCAGGGAGGAGACCCTAAAAAAGAAGAAGCAAAAGCAGGATTGGTAATGGGAGGGGCTGATTGATCCAATAGACCTTGATGAAGGCACATCGTTCTAACATGCTTTTACTGAAACACCGTGGCGGTTCTAAACATCATACCTTAACTTATCATAACAACTACAACGGATGCAAATCATTTTATTCTTCTTTGCTTTGTTCTTGGCAACTTCAGTGGCGGCACAGCCTTCCTCTTTAAAATTATGGTACCGGCAACCTGCCGGGGGCGTATGGGAAGCTGCCTTGCCCGTTGGGAATGGCCGGCTTGCTGCCATGGTGTATGGCAATCCCGAAAAAGAAATCCTGGCCCTAAATGAGGCTACAGTCTGGAGCGGAAGTCCCAACCGCAATGATAATCCTGATGCCCTGGCGGCACTGCCTCAAATCAGGCAATTGATCTTTGAAGGCCAGCACGCAGCAGCGGCTAAGCTGGCGGAGCAGAAAATACAATCCAAAAAGAGCAACGGCATGATGTTTCAACCCGTCGGGAACCTGTTGTTATCCTTCCCCGATCATCACCAATGGGACAACTACTACCGGGAGTTGGACCTGGAAAATGCCGTTGCCAGAACTACTTATAACGTCAATGGCATACAGTTTACACGGGAAGTGTTTACCTCTTTTACCGATGGTGTATTGATTGTTCGCCTGACGGCCGACCGTCCGGGAAGCATCAGCTTTAAAGCTGCCGTGGAGAGCCGCCAGCGATCCACGGTAACGACAGGCCAGCCTGCCACACTGATCTTATCGGGAACAACAAGTGATCATGAAGGTGTAAAAGGCGGGGTGAAATTTCATACGCAGATCCGCATCAAAAACGAAGGCGGCACCCAAGCCCTGTCCGATTCTTCCATTCAGGTAAGTAAGGCCGATGCGGCTACAATTTATCTTTCCATTGCCACCAATTTTGTCAATTACCAAAACATCACAGCAGACGAAAAAAAGCGGGCGCAGGATTATTTAAACAAAGCTTATGTAAAACCCTACCAACAGTTAAGGAATAGTCATATTGCGCAGTACCAGAAGTTTTTTAACCGGGTGCAATTAAAACTAGGAGAGACAGAAGCCATTAAAGATCCAACCGATGTGCGTTTGAAAAACTTCGCAACCGGTAATGACCCCCAACTGGTGGAACTGTATTTTCAATATGGCAGGTACCTGCTGATTGCGGCTTCGCAACCTGGCGGGCAACCGGCTAACCTCCAGGGCATATGGAATCATAAAATGAACCCGCCCTGGGACAGTAAATACACCATCAACATCAATACCCAAATGAATTACTGGCCCGCCGAACCCACCCACCTGCCCGAGATGCATGAACCGCTCATCCAGATGGTAAAGGAACTGGCCCAGGCTGGGCAACAAACCGCTAAAAACATGTATGGCGCCCGGGGCTGGGTCGTCCATCATAATACCGACCTGTGGCGGATCACCGGGCCGGTGGATGCCATTTTTTATGGCATGTGGCCCATGGGAGGAGCGTGGCTGACCAGCCATTTGTGGCAAAAGTATTTGTACAGTGGAGATAAGCGGTACCTGCAGACTGTTTATCCGGTTATAAAAGAAGCCGCGCTGTTTTATATGGACTTTTTAATTGAAGAACCCGCGAACAAATGGTTAGTGGTCAGTCCTTCTATCTCTCCTGAAAACAGTCCCAAGGAGTATAAAGGCGCTTCGATTGATGCGGGCGTCACTATGGATAACCAGCTGGTGTTTGAATTGTTTTCCAGCCTGATCCAGGCTGCACATATCCTGGGCCGAGACCACGAATGGATCAAAGAAGTAAAAGCCGCTCGCGATCGCTTGCCGCCCATGCAAATCGGACAGCACGGCCAGCTGCAAGAGTGGTTGCAGGATCTGGAGGATCCTAAGGATAAACACCGGCATGTATCCCATTTATATGGATTGTACCCCGGCAGCCTGATTTCTCCTTTCAGCTCACCCGAACTGCTGGCAGCGGCCAGAAACGTGCTGCTTTACCGGGGGGATGTTTCCACCGGCTGGTCCATGGGGTGGAAAGTCAATTTGTGGGCGCGCCTGCTGGACGGCAACCATGCTTTTAAACTTATTCAGGATCAGCTCAGCCCGGTCGGCACCCATGAGGGGGGCGGCGGTACCTATCCCAACCTGTTCGATGCCCATCCGCCATTCCAGATCGATGGCAACTTTGGCTGTACCGCCGGTATTGCAGAAATGCTGGTGCAAAGCCATGATGGTACTATACATCTTTTACCGGCTTTACCCGACGATTGGAAAGATGGCACCGTCAGGGGGCTGCGGACCCGGGGCGGATTTGTGGTGGAGGAGTTGAGTTGGAAAAATGGGAAAGTAACCACCGTAAAGATCAAATCCCTGCTGGGCGGCAACTGCAGGATCCGGGTGGCCCATACGCAGCTAGAGACTGTAGAGGGGAAACTAAAGGAGGCCCAGGGCAGCAACCCCAATCCCTTTTTTAAAGTAGAACAGATGGCGGCCCCCCTTATCTCCGCAAAAGCAAAACTGGAATCACTGCCCTTGAGCCAAACGATCGTACATGATATCAGCACCCAACCCGGCAAGGTGTACCAGTTTACAGCGGGGGAGCAAAGTGCATTTTAAAGAGGGGGAGAAGTTTTGGTGTGTACAAGTAATGACAATTAAGAACATCACTTGTGCAATAACCAGGCTCTTTCTGCTTTGATCTTTATAAACACTACAACTGGTCTCATTCATAGGTTGACATGCTAATCAACCTATGAAATCTTTCAGATTTTAAGCACTTCCTTATTGGAATAACGCCTTTAAAATAACTGCTTCAAAAGAAAAACAATCAAGATGTTAAAGTACTTTTCTCTAACCAATTGAAAATCTTTTTTTTAAACGAGACGCTACAGTAAGATGACCGGAGATAAAACTCTGGTATTTTTAATCGGAATTTTTTGAGAGTGACATTTTGATCTATATTGTATGTGATATACATTTCCTTCAATAAGGACCCGAATGCAATGAGCCATAATCCCATATCTTCAAATCTTTCGAATATTGAGTCCATTGATGTAATTCGAATTGATGCTGTCGCTTTTGAAAAGATATTTAAAAAATACTTCCAGCCCTTATGTGCTTTTTGTCAATATAAGTTCGGCTTCGATGCGGAACTGTCTAAAGATATTGTGCACAATGCCTTTATAAAGCTTTGGGAGTCAAGAAAGGTTAATCTGGAAGCCCTGACCGTAAAGGCTTATCTCTATCGGGTAATTACCAACGCATGCCTGGATGCTTTAAAGCATGAAAAGGTTAAAGAGGCCTATTCCAGTTATATTAAAAAGTATACGGATGAAAATGCCAGCATTCATGATTGTGAGCAGGCTGATGATGTCATTGAAGATGTCCATAAAGCGGTAGCAGAATTGCCTGAACAAATGCGCAAAGTATTTGAGCTTTGCAGGTATCATGGCTTTAAGTACGCAGAAGCGGCTAGTTATTTAAATATTTCTGTCAAAACAGTGGAGACTCAAATGAGCAGGGCGCTCTTCAAACTAAGAAAAAAGCTTTCTCACCATCATCCAATCTTCTTCATTTTTTTCATCAAACACCTTTTTTAGAAAAAATTTATTTTTTATTGTAGGGGTAGGACAGCCTTCACTCGTATTAATCATAAGCAGATGGATGAGAAAAGCAAATTTGATGCGTTAGTAATAGCCTATTTAGCCGGTGAGTTGAAAGCGGAAGAAGAGTCCCGTTTTTTAGAGATGTTGACATCGGGTCAGAAGGATGAAAAAAAAACTGGGCTGATTAAAGATATTGATCGCCTGACGGCTGTTAAAAAAGCAATGAATGAGGTTGATATTGATAAGGAATGGGACCATTTTAAACAAGCTCTGAACGGAATAGAGATACAGCCTGTGGCTGAAGATATTGAGGTTTATGATCAACACCTTATTGCTGAAGAGCGGAATCACAAAGGAATTTTATACAAACTGTCAATTACTGCTGCCATAGCGGCTTCCGTATTGTTCCTGCTTTGGTTTGGAGGCGTGTTTGACCAGAAATTAGAGGAAGCGCAACAACAGGTTGCGCATGCTGTTAGTGAAAAAAAGAGTGCAATGATGCCCAGGGAAGTGCATGACGTGAATTATTCTGGCCAAGCTAAATCTTTGCTACTGGAGGACGGTTCAGAGGTTGTGCTGGAAGATAAAAGTGAAATCACTTATGTGCTTCCATTTCAAAACCAGCGTCGGGACATTACCCTGAAAGGTAAGGCACTTTTTAAAGTGGCTAAAAATTTGGAAATGCCTTTTTCTGTCTATAGCGGAGATCTCATGACGACAGCTCTAGGTACCGAGTTTATGGTAACCAGCTTTGCGTCGGAAAGGTATGTGACGGTTCGTTTACTGGAAGGAAAGGTTGTTGTTCAATCTGTTGACAGTATTGCCAAAAAACTTAAAAGTCCCTTTTATTTAATGCCGGGTCAGGAGTTGGTATATGATAGGCGCAATGCTCAGACAAAAATTAGAAGCTATAGGGGAGCTCCTGTTAAAGGAAAGATGAAAGAACAGCCTTCCTTTGAAAACCCATCCCTGCCCTTGCAGATGGAGGGCACGTGGTATATGTTCAATAATCAATCACTGCCAAACATTTTTGAACAATTGGAGAGCATGTTTGGAACAAGGATTGATTATAATAGTAAGGAGCTGGAAAAACTTTACTTTATTGGAAAGTTTGATAAAGCAGATTCGCTAGAGTATATATTAAGGAACATTACTACGATCAACAAGCTAAAGCTGTCGAAAGTCAAAAATCGTTATGTCATCAGCAAATAAGCATATTATATCAGCAATATTTTCTATTAACCATAATTACAAAAGACCGAGCTACCGCAAGGATGAAATAGCTGGTTCAGATTTCTAATTACTTTTTAAACGCTGCCGTATGAGATTTAATGCAATTAAATCCAAGGGTTATTTTTTTGCCCTTATTCTTCTCTCTTTGCTACTGGTGATTCCAGGAGCCAATGCTCAAGAAAACAAAACAGAAAAAGTCAGTTCGGTAAAAGGTCTTGTTCAAAGTGACAAGAATATGCCAGTGGCAGGGGTGTCTGTCATTGTCCGCAACACTGGTAATAATTTTACGTTAGGTACCAGTACGGATGAAACAGGTGCCTTTTCGTTTGCACGTATTCCTTCCGGAGGACCATACACCTTTATTTTTTCAGCTATCGGGTATGAGTCTCAAACATTATCTGGTTATCAAATAAAAGACAACATTACTTTGTCGCTGATGGTCAAACTAAAAGACAGCGCGACATCACTGGACCAGGTAGTTGTAGTTGGTTATGGCACGCAAAAAAGATCTGATCTGACTGGTGCTGTAGGTAGTGTTAAAGCGAGTCAGCTTGCTGAGCGACCGACCGTCAATGTGGAACAGGCTATGGCCGGAAGAATTGCAGGTGTGAACGTATCCACCAATTCAGGCCGGCCCGGCGGACGCACGGCCATTGCTATTCGTGGCTATAGTTCCATCAATGCGGCGAATGATCCCCTGTATGTGGTTGATGGCATCATTTGGACCGGAGGAATTAGCACCTTAAATCCTAATGATATTGAATCAATAGATGTACTGAAAGACGCTTCCTCTACTGCCATTTATGGCACACGCGGTACAAACGGTGTGATCATTGTCACCACAAAAAGAGGGAAAAAAGGAACCAAGCAGGTGAGTTATAATACTTATCTGAGTATGGGAATATTGCCGCAGGACCGGAAATATGATGTTATGAATTCTAAAGAATTCCTGTATATCGAAGAGTTGCAATACCAAAATGCCTCCAAATTTGATCCGGCAGGTTTTGCTGCCGGGAAATATAAGGATCCGGTAGCAAAAAGAATGAGGTATTTGGAGGGTAACTCATTTGGAAATAAAGAACTTTTTACTTTGGATGCTAATGGTATTCCTCAACCTCTGTATGATGTTGATTGGCAGGATATGACGACGCGTAAGTCGCTGAGCCAAAATCATAATATTTCATTTACCGGTGGGGACAGCAAGACCAATTATGGTTTGTTTCTGGGATATGCCAATGAGCAAGGAATTATAAAGGAAAGCTACCAGAAAAGATATAATGTACGCCTGGTAATTGACCAGCAAATGAAGGACTGGCTGAAAGTGGGCGCCAACCTGAGTTATGCCAACAACAAGGAGCGCAGAGTAGATGAAAGCGTAGGCTCAAACAATACACTGCGGCAACTAGTGGAAATGGTTACTTTCATTCCTTTCAAGTATGCTGACGGCTCCTATGGATATCGGGGGGATTACGAAGGTCTGGAAAAAGGGGATAACCCGCTGGCGCAGATCTATGAAAATAACGTGATGTATAATGCTAATGTGTTTGGAGGAAATACTTATGCCAATTTCAAGATCCTGGAGGGTCTGGAATTTACTTCCACTTTAGGTGTTAACATCGTCAATAATATCAATCCTTACTTTAAAAGCACCCAGTCTGACCTGCAAGGCGGGTTAGGTAAAAACTATTCCAGGATCAGCAGCAGCGAAGGAAAATTCTGGCAGTGGTCCAACCGGATTAATTATACCAAAACAATCGCGGAAGATCATTCGCTGAATGTGCTGCTGGGAACAGAACTTCAAAAAAGTAATAACCTCAGTTGGGTGGCCGTAACTAGTGTGATGCCGGATGATTATTATGCTTATAACAACTTAGGCGCTGGTGCCACGCCGCTGGCCCCCAGTTCTTCCACCAATGCTTATCAGATGCAATCTTTTTTCGGAAGGGTGAATTATAGTTTTAGGGACAAATATCTTTTGACAGTTACGAACCGTGCTGATGGCTCTTCAAGGTTCGGTGCCAATAACAAGTTTGCTTTCTTCCCCTCTGCTGCTCTTGCCTGGAAAATATCAAATGAAGATTTTTTAAGGAACAACAGTTATCTCTCAAACCTGAAGCTGCGTGGAAGTTATGGTCTTACCGGAAATTCTGAAATCGGCTCATACAAATCCCAGGCAATCCTGAGTACCAACGCTTATATCTTTGGCGGAGCCAGGGCTTCAGGTTCTGCTATTGGTCGTTTGGCCAATCCTGAATTGCAATGGGAAAAAACGGCTCAGTTTGACCTGGGTGTGGATGTAGGACTTTTCAGTAACCGCATTACCCTGGAAGCTGATTTCTTTCATAAAAAGACACATGACCTTTTATATGATGCTCCCGTTCCTGCAACCAGTGGCTATACCATTGTGACGAGAAATATAGGCAGTATGGAAAATAAAGGATTGGAATTCACCATAAACACGGTAAATATTCGGAAAGCCCATTTTTCCTGGAATACCAGTTTTAATTTTTCCAGTTTGAAGAACAGGATAACTGCTTTAGGCGTGAATAATGAAGATATACTGTATGGATTCAAAGAGGGGCTGATATTAAGAGTGGGTGCATCTGCCGGTTCGTTTTATGGATACCTGCGTGATGGCATTTGGAGCACTGATGAAGCAGCGAAAGCTGCTGCATACGGACAACGCCCTGGCGATTTGAGATTGAAGGATATCAATAACGATGGCATTATCAATGGGCAGGATCGGACCATTATAGGAAAAGGTATTCCTGACTATTATGGAACTTTTGCGAATTCTTTCAGGTATAAAAATTTTGATCTTGTAGTGGAAATGCAGTATTCTAAGGGTAATGATATATTCAATCATGCCCGGAACAGCGGTGAGGCCCGCCAAGGATTGGCTAATAGTTTTTCCACTGTCTTAAATGCGTGGACCCCGGAGAACCAGAATGCTATTCTGGAACAGGTAAGGCCAACCAGTGCCGGTTATAATTATTACATGGACAACCGTAAAGTAGCAGATGGATCCTTTATTCGCGGCAAAAACCTGGCACTGGGCTATAACTTATCAAAATCCTTAACGGAAAAATGGGGGCTGAATAATTTAAGGGTATATG
This sequence comes from Bacteroidota bacterium, assembly GCA_023391895.1. Taxonomy (GTDB): domain Bacteria; phylum Bacteroidota; class Bacteroidia; order Chitinophagales; family Chitinophagaceae; genus Flavisolibacter. Next base: position 1,680 of record JAEWAC010000283.1, on the reverse strand, counting down.
CATCGGCCCAAAACTTCTTCCTCTTTACAGATTATTTTGGGTATGATCCTGAAGTAACAAGCTATGAAGAGTTTTCATTTTCACAAGGCGTTACCTATTATGAATATCCTAAGCCCAGAACCTTCCTGGTTGGTCTTAATGTAAACTTTTAATAGTCACCTTCAAATTATTATACTCATGAAAATCTATATAAAAAGAATAAAACAGATAGCATTAGGAGCTATGCTCTTCGTTAGTGGAGTGGGTTGTAAAAAAGAATTTCTTGCTGAGCAGAATTTATCAGCGCTTACACTTCAAAACTACTTCACAACGGAAGCCCAGGCTCAGGCTGCAGTAAATGGTATTTATCCCACTTTACATATTTTAACATCCGCCAATGCAAACTATGGCGAGTCGCCCTGGACCTCAATTGAATTTCCTGTAGGCCATGCAACCTCCCTTGGTCAGAGTTTGTACAACAATGGCTTGATCCGCCATAACAATTCATCCATTGAGCCGGTGTTTAAAACATTGTGGGTTGGTTTTTATAATGGGATAGCCAATGCTAATGTAGCCATCAACAGAATTCCTGCTATATCTATGAATGAGCAAACCAAGAAATCTTTGTTGGGAGAAGCCCGTTTTTTGCGTGCCTTGTACTATTACTATTTAGTGAGGCTTTATGGTGATATTCCATTGATCACCGACGCTATTGATTTTTCAAGCCCTGATTTGTATCCTACCCGTACAGCCAAGGAAAAAGTGTATGATTTGATTGTAAGTGATTTAAAGGAAGCCGAGCTGTCAGGATTGCCAAATACAGATAAAAGGGGTAAAGTCTCCCTAGGAGCCGTAAAATCATTACTATCCAGTGTTTATCTAACGATGGCGGGACAGCCTTTGAATAAAGGGGCTGCTTACTATACATTAGCTGCTGAAAAAGCTAAGGAAGTGATTGACGCAGGATGGTATAGTTTATTCACTGATTATTATTTTTTACACGACAGGGCCCACAAGAACCAGGGGGAATTGATTTTCCAGGTTCAATACCAGGCCGGTATCAGAACGAATGATATCATCAAAGCGATCACTCCATCCAAAATAGGCATCTCCCTTTTAGACGAGTACGGAGCACTGATGCCCAGAAGAGAGTTTGTTCAATCGTATGAGCCAAATGATAAAAGAGCGCAGGAAAAACAGTTCTTTTTTACACAATACACTAAAAAGAACAGTTCCACCATTATACAGTTTGGAGAGTATGCACTGTACAAGTATTGGATGGTAGAGGCTGCTGGTCCTGGTGGCGACGCCAATGAAGACCAGAACTTTACCATTCTTCGCTATCCGGAGGTGCTGTTGATATATGCAGAAGCCTCCAATGAATCTAGTGGCCCAGTTCAGTCAGCTTATGATGCTGTCAACCTGATCCGGGATAGGGCAACTCTTCCTCCACTTTCTGGTTTAACTAAGGAACAGTTCCGCGAAGCCATATGGAAAGAGCGTTACCATGAATTGGCATTTGAAAACAAGGCTTACTTTGATATACAGCGTACCAGGAAAGTATATAACCTGGTTGGGAATACATTTGAAGATGCTTTTACTTTTAAAAACGAAAGCGGGGTAATATTTAATGAAAAGTATATGCTTTGGCCGATTCCTTCCAGTGAATTGGACGCCAATCCAAAATTGATGCCCCAAAAC
>JAEWAC010000278.1 GCA_023391895.1 Bacteroidota bacterium | reverse complement strand
TACAAGACCGCAAAGAAGAAGATGCCGTAGAGATCATGGAAGAAATTGCCAGTACCGAACAACGACCTATAGTTTAAATATGAAAAGATTCGTCCTCCTCTTCATTGGTGTTTTTACTGTTTTTGTCAGCCTGGCCGGTGAATACCCGGTAGAAGGTGTTTACCCAACCCATTGGTGGACAGGCATGAAGAACGGTAAGCTGCAACTAATACTTCGTGGCGCCGACATAGCCGACAACCAATTTTCCATCAATTACCCGGGTGTAAAGCTTTTAAAAACCCATAGACTGGAAAATAAGAATTATGTTTTCCTGGACTTCCAGATTGCGCCAACCGCCCGGCCGGGCACGATAAAGATTCAGGTGAAAAACGGAACCAGTACCGGCGATATTTCCTATACGTTAAAACCCAAACGGCCTGGTAACGGCAGCACCTGGGCACAGGGCGTAACGGCCGCCGATTTTGTGTACCTGCTCATGCCCGACCGGTTTGCCAATGGCGATCCCTCCAACGATGCTTTTGCCGATATGCGGGACACGGCCAAAAGCCGCAGTAATCCCTTTAACCGGCATGGTGGCGACCTGCAGGGGGTGAGCAACCACCTGGATTATTTAAAAGACCTGGGTATCACCGCTTTGTGGATGACACCGGTAGTAGAAAACGATATGGCCCGTACCGAAGAAGGCGGTGTAAGCCGCAGCACCTATCACGGGTATGCGTTTACTAATCAGTACGAGGTAGACCGTCGGCTGGGCGGTAATGAAACCTATAAAAAATTAAGCGACGAACTGCACCGCCGGGGCATGAAACTGATTCAGGACGCCGTGTACAACCATGTGGGTATCGACCACTGGTCCATCCAGGATATGCCCATGAAAGACTGGGTGAACCAATGGCCCTCTTACCAGAACACGTCGTACAAAGACCAGCCGCTGGTGGATCCTTATGCTTCACAATTTGACAAAAAGATTTCTGTCAATGGCTGGTTTACGCCTTTCCTGGCAGACCTGAACCAGCAGAATCCTTATGTTGCCAATTTCCTGGTGCAGCACGCCATCTGGGCCACGCAGGAATTTGGCTTAGACGGCTGGCGGGTGGATACCTATTTCTACAGCGATCCCCAATTTTTAAACCGCGTTAACAGGGAGCTGTTAAATGAATTTCCAAAACTCACGGTCTTTGGCGAAGCCTGGGTGCACAGCGTGATCAACAGTGCTTTTTTTACCCAAAATAACCTGAACATTCCCTTCAAGCACAATGTACAAGGAGTGACAGATTTTCCGCTCTACTTTGCCCTGCTCGATGGGGTGAACCAGCCTTTTGGCTGGACGGAAGGCGTGAACCGGGTGTACAATACACTGGCGCAGGATATGGTGTATAAAGACCCGAACCGGAACTGCATTTTCCTGGACAATCACGACCTGGACCGTTTTTATTCCGTAGCCGGGGAGGACCTGGATAAATTTAAGATGGGCATAGCCTGGCTGTTGACGTTGCGGGGCATTCCGCAACTGTACTATGGCACCGAAATCCTGATGAAGAATTTCAAAAACCCATCTGATGCCGAAGTAAGAAGAGACTTTCCGGGCGGATGGCCGGATGATGCGGTCAACAAGTTTACCCCTGAAGGCAGAACCGGGCAGGAGCAGGAGGCCTGGCAGTACATTTCCACTCTGGCTAGTTACCGTAAAAATTCTACCGCAATTACCAAAGGCAAGCTGATGCAGTACCTGCCCGAAAATGGCTTGTACACTTACTTCCGGTACAGTCCGCAGCAAACCGTTATGGTCATCAGTCATACCGGCAAGGAAGAGACCCCGGTGAAAATGAGCCGCTTTGAAGAACGGACCAAAGGCTATACGAAAATGAAAAATATCATAACGGGTGAAGTCGTTCCGTTGCAGGATTTTACCATCAGGCCAAAACAAAGCTTTGTTTTTGAACTGCTGAAATGAGCTGTTTGCAATTTAATTATAGCATGGCCTATATGGGTTTTTGAAAAAGTTGGTTTGACGTTGTCGCAGGTCTTGAACAGGAAATGTAGGTAAGTAAAGTGCTATACGGGTTTTTAAATGAGTTAATAAAGAGGCGGTGAAATGAATACTGCATCAATTAGTATAAGCATCATGTTCTTACATGACCCATGACAAGCAACTTCTTCAAAACCCCATATCGCTTATCCCTATTTCCGATTATGATAAATTTCCTGAAACGACCTTCCATGTACATGAAAACGTTGATTGAACAGCGCTTCATCCATCATTATAATGAAGTTGCACTAACGATCTGAGTGATCGGCAGTATCCTAACCAATTCTTTTTAATTGTTTACAGACCTGTCATCCGTTCCAGGTTTTCTGGATACCGGGCTCCTTGTATGGTAATTTTTGAGGCGGCTTCTTCAATTCGGTGCAAATCATCTGCGGTAAGTTCCAGATTGACGGACCCGATATTTTCTTCGAGGCGACTGAGCTTTGTTGTGCCCGGAATGGGAACGATCCAGGGCTTTTGGGCAAGCAGCCAGGCAAGGGCAATTTGTCCGGGTGTTGCATTCTTTTCTTCTGCAAATCGGCCGAGCAGATCAACTAAAGCCTGGTTGGCTTTTCGGGCCTCTTCGCTAAAGCGGGGAACTGTGCTACGGAAATCGTTAGGATCCAGTTTCATGTCTTCATCCATCTTTCCCGTTAAAAATCCTTTGCCAAGCGGACTAAAGGGAACAAAACCAATTCCCAGTTCTTCTAACGTTGGGATAATCTCTTTTTCGGGTTCTCTTGTCCAAAGTGAATATTCACTTTGCAAGGCTGCAACCGGCAATACAGCATGTGCTTTGCGTATGGTTTGGGCGCCTGCTTCGGAAAGTCCCCAATATTTTACTTTCCCTTGTTGCATTAATTCTTTCACGGCTCCTGCTACCTCTTCAATCGGCACATTCGGGTCAACGCGGTGTTGGTAGTACAAGTCTATAACCTCGATCCTTAATCGTTTGAGCGAACCTTCTACCACTTTCTTTATATGGGCCGGCTGGCTGTTTAAAGCGCTCCATCGTGCATTCGCTTCGCTTACTGTAGCAGGAGCCCAGCCAAACTTGGTAGCTATCACTACCTGCCCTTTGAACGGTTCTAATGCTTCGCTTACCAGTTCCTCATTGTGGTAAGGCCCGTATACTTCGGCTGTGTCAAAGAAGGTGACGCCTCTTTCCACAGCAGCCCGAAGCAGAGCGATCATTTCTCCTTTGTCTTTTGGCGGTCCATAAGACCAGCTCATGCCCATACAACCCAGCCCAAGTGCAGAGACTTCAAGGCCGCTGGCCCCTAACGTACGTGTTTGCATAAAAATTTTTTTGTTTGAATGCTATCAGCTTTTCAATTGAAGGGTACCATTCTATTCGGCTTTCGCTTCTTTGATGATATTGATGGCATTGGAGATGCGGGGAAAACCAATATAGGGATAACACTGGATCATGGCAGAAATCAGCGTTTCTTTACTGTTGCCCACCTTTAAGTTGCCGACAGCATGAGAGGCCATTTGCCGCTCTGTACCACCCAGCGTTGCCAGGGCACAAAAGATGATGAGTTCCCTGGTTTTGAGGTCGAGACCTTCACGAGTGTAGAAATCACCAAAGCCGGCCTCGGTCAGCATTCGGGGTATGACCTCACCGAAGCCGCCTGGTAAATCTTTCATGTTTTCTTTCATCTTATCTCCGTAAAGCGGGTACTGCTGCGCTTTGCCTTTTTCAAATCGATCATGCTCCTGTACGGTGGCTTTATTTGCCAAAGGCAGCGGAATACCCCGGCTTTTGAAAACACTATTGATGGTATCCAGTGCATTTAATACTTTGGGAAAGCCAATAAAAAGGGCCGTTTGATACACCACTTCCCGTATCTCAATGGGCGTTACCCCAATGTTTAAAGCAGCATTGGTATGGGCATTTAATTGTGGCAAGGTTTGGTTGGTGGTGAGAACCGTGATCGTGATCAGCTCCCTGGTTTTATCGTCGAGATTACCGGTGTAAAACACTTCTCCGAAAATAAAGCGTTGCAAAATGGTCATCAGTTCCGGGTCGTCGGAGTTTGCAACCGACTGAACTTGCCTGAAAAGCTCTTCGTACTTCTGTTTTGCTTTTTCAATCCGGCTCATTGTATCTATATTATTGGGTGGTTTAACTGGTTTTTGCGCCATTAACTGCGATAACGAGAAAGTGGCAATCACAAGGAATAAAAGAAAATGTTTCATGGTGTGCTTCATTTTATGAGTACCCTGGAATCAATTTTATTTGGGTATTATTTTCACTGTAGCAGTACGGGCGCCATTGCTAATCATGGGAGGCAGGTAAGGACTTCTGCTATACTTTTTCTTATACGCTTCGTCAATGGCATTATTGATATCGCCCTGAACCGGTTCAAAGGTTACTTCTTTTATCATACCTGCTGCCTGTATGCGACCGGCTTTTTGACTGATAGCTGATTGGTACCATCTAGAGTCAACACCATTGTAGGCTCTTACATACAAATCGCCATCCACAACAACTGCCCAAATCCATGTGGGTGTTCCGTATGTATTACCATCAGCGCGAAAGGGTGATATATGAAGGTCATCCGCTTCGTCAATCTTCGTTAAATCATCCTCTTGCCACTTGTTGATGTTTTTAGGATTGTTCATGATGAAAACAATTATTTTTTAAACGGTTTAACGTAAACGGTTGTCCCGGTGCCAGCACATTGATACGTTTTGGATTTACAACCCGGCCTTCCAGATCCTTAGGATTGGCGTTGAACGGTGTAAAATCGGGTGCATCTACCGATCCCCAATGATTCAGCAAAAGCGCCGTGTTGGGATAAGTGTTAGCAATTTTTATCGCACCCTCTAAAGTGAAATGCCATTCGCTGTTGGAAAAGTCAAACAGGATAGCATCCGGTGCGGGGAACTTCAGGTGCTCAGGTAATAAACGTGAATCACCTGGTGCCCAGATAGTACCATCGGGTGTTTCAATCCAGAATCCACAGGCATCTTCATTTTTGAAGAAACGTTTGCTCATTCCGGGATAAGCATTCTGGTAGGCATGGTCGGCCGGTGTTAGTTTCACCCGAACAGGTCCTACATGAAATGTGTCGCCATTGTTATGCCCCAATGACGGAAACCCTTCCGCCTGCATCAGGGAGTCAACATAAATCGTAGAGTGGTAAGCACGGGTGACGGGCATGAGGTCACGATTGGTGGGAACACTGTAGTGATCATTATCAGCATGGG
>JAEWAC010000239.1 GCA_023391895.1 Bacteroidota bacterium | reverse complement strand
GGGCAATAGCCATGAAAAGAGCGAAGAATTTTTTCATAATAAAACTTGGTTATGGTTTTTAATGATAATAAATATATGAAACGCCTTTTTAATATAATAGCGGCCGCTGCAACAAATTCTGCACATTGTTGAAATAAAAAAAGGTGCAACAGCCTTAAAAGCCACTGCACCTTTTATCGGTTGATAAACTTTTTAAAAACCCTATACTATTTTTAGCTGACGCCTTCGGTCTGCACTTCTTTATTGATCTTTAAAATCAGTCCCTGCAGCACCTTACCGGGACCGGCTTCGGTAAACCGGCTGGCGCCATCGGCAATCATGGCCTGCACACACTGGGTCCATTTAACGGCACCGGTCAGCTGGTCAATCAGGTTTTGCTTGATCTCCTCTTTGCTGATGATGCCACGGGCCGCTACGTTCTGGTAAACCGGGCAGGAAGGAGCATGAAAATGGGTAGACTCAATAGCCTTTTGCAGTTCGGCTCTGGCGGGTCCCATCAAAGGAGAATGGAAAGCACCGCTCACTGGCAATATCAAGGCTCTTTTGGCTCCTGCTGCTTTCAGGCGCTCGCAGGCCACTTCTACCCCTTTTACGGTACCGGAAATCACCAGCTGGCCCGGGCAGTTGTAGTTGGCCGGCACCACTTCTTCGCCGGTTTCTTCTTTTACCTGCCGGCAAATTTCCTCTACTTTTTCATCTGCCAGGCCGAGCACCGCCGCCATGGTCGAGGGCGTTAGCTCACAGGCTTTCTGCATGGCCTGGGCGCGGATGCTGACCAGTTGCAGTCCATCTTCAAAGCTAAGGGTACCGTTGGCTACCAGGGCTGAAAACTCGCCCAGCGAATGGCCGGCCACCATATCGGGACGGGCCCCATCGATGCTTTTAAAGGCAATAACGGAATGAATAAATATGGCGGGCTGGGTAATCTTGGTTTGCTTTAAATCCTCATCACTTCCGGTAAACATCACATCGGAGATCCGGAAGCCTAAAATTTCGTTGGCTTGTTCAAAAAGCTTTTTAGCAAAGGCACTGTTATCATAAAACGCTTTTCCCATTCCGGTGAACTGCGCACCCTGGCCTGGAAAAACAAAAGCATGCTTCATCTACAAAAATTTTTGGCGAAAGTAAAGCAAATGAAATAGATGGATTAATCCAGGTCGGCCGATATGAGTTTCAAAAATTCATTGCGGGTAACATGGTTGTTCAAAAACTCGCCATCAAAAGCCGAAGTTGTGGTAGCCGAGTTTTGCTTGGAAATGCCCCGCATCATCATGCACAGGTGCTTGGCTTCGATGACCACGGCCACCCCCAGCGGGTTCAGGCTTTCTTTTACGGCTCTCAGTATTTGCGTGGTCATGCGCTCCTGCACCTGCAGGCGGCGGGCATACACATCTACCACGCGGGCTATTTTGCTTAAGCCGGTGATGTGCCCATTGGGGATGTAGGCAATATGTGCCCTGCCAAAAAACGGCAGCAGGTGGTGTTCGCACATGGAGTACAGCTCAATGTCTTTTACAATAATCATTTCGCTACCTTCTTCGTGAAACTTGGCGGAGTTTAAAATCTTTACGCCGTCCTGGTGGTAGCCCTGCGTCATGTACTGCATGGCCCGCGCCATGCGCTCCGGCGTTTTCTGCAGCCCTTCCCGCTGCGGGTCTTCACCCAGCAGGTGCAGGATGCTGGAATAGTTACTCACCAGTTTTTCGGTGATATCGATGTCGTATTCTTCTTTTTTATGATAAGCCATTCGGGTGTTGATTTCTGATGTATGATTTTATGATTGCTGATATACACGTCTCACTTTTGACTATTGACCATTCACTATTCACTTCCTTACGCCGGGTACTCCACAAAATTGCGGGGCGTTTCGTAAAGCCGGATGAACAGCTCCAGCGAGCCGTCAATGTGCGGCCGCAGCCGGTTGTAAATAACAATGGCAATGTTTTCGGCCGTAGGGTTCAGTTGCCGGAACTCCTCAGTGTCCAGGTTCAGGTTTTTGTGGTCAAAGCGCTCGATCACGTGTTCCTGCACCAGTTCGGATAGTTTTTTCATATCCATTACAAAGCCGGTCTTTTCATCCACCTCGCCCACCACTTTTACCTCTATTTCGTAATTATGACCGTGGTAGTTGGGCAGGCTGCACTTGCCAAAAACGGCCGCATTCTGCTGGTCTGTCCACTCCTTGTTGTGCAGGCGGTGGGCTGCATTAAAATGTTCCTTCCGGAATACCGCAATTTTGTTCCCCATATGGTTCATTAATCTCCAAAGTACTCCACGTAAATCCGTGGCGTTTCATACAATTTAATACAATGCAGCGAAACTCCCTCGGGCAGATACGGCTGCAGCTGGTTCCAGATGCCGATGGCCAGGTTTTCGGTACTGCAAAACTGGCCTTTTAAAAAGTCCACATCCATGTTCAGGTTGCGGTGGTCTACTTTTTCAATCACCTGGTCTTTGATCAGCCCGCTCAGCTTTTTTACGTCCATTACAAAGCCGGTATCGGGGTGGGGCTTGCCTTTTACCGTTACCAGAAGCTCATAGTTATGCCCATGCCAGTTTTCATTGGCACATTTCCCAAATACGTCCTCGTTTTTTTCCGGGCTCCAGGCCGGGTTGTACAACTTGTGTGCTGCATTAAAATGCTCTACACGGGTGAGATACACCATTACTGTTCTAAAATTTTGGTGCAAAGGTAATCACGGATACTAGGACTTGAGCGGATTTAACGGCTTATTGCGTAAGTAACGGATGAGAGGAATTTTGGTTGAAAACGGGTGGACCGGGCGGTGGAAGCGGGCAATCAATGCAAAATGAAAAAGTAAAAATGTAAAAAAGAGCGCCGTATGGGGTTTTGAACCTTTTGATGCGCTTGCACAACTAAAACAGCTCCCCCCTCAGCGCAACGGTTCAGCCCGGGTGTGAGATATGGGGGTTTGAAAGGGTTGAAAGGTTGATAAGTTGAGTAGTTGCATATGGGGTTTTAAAGATGTTGGATTACTGATTTCGCAGATTTTAAACGGATTTCACAGGTCTTGAGCAGTATGGGTTTTTAAAAGACTTTCGAACAACGATCAACACCCAACGCCCAACACTCCGAGATGGGTTTTTGAAGAAGTTCACTGCTGTCAACTGCCATCTATCATCTGTCAACTATAATTGAAAAAACGTTCAAAAGCCCATACGTCCATTCAATAGCAGAATTGAAAACAACTGCCCGGCCTCCCTCTCCTTCAGGAGAGGGACCAGAGGTTGAGGTAAATGGTTCAAAAAACCATACTCCTCTTTTTTTCATTTTACCTTTTACCTTTTTCATCCCTCCCGCTCCACCGGGGCGAGGCATGCCGCTATTCCGCCTGCGGGTGTTACTTTTGCCTATGCAACTGTTGGTTTGTGCGGCCACGCCGTTTGAAATAGAGCCCACCCGGCAATTTGTTCAGCAACAGCAATGGCAGGATAAAGTGCAATTTGTCATCACCGGCATTGGGGCCATGGCGGCAACCTACCATATTACACGGGCCATCAACACCCAAAAGCCCAGCCTGATGCTGCAGGCGGGTGTGGCCGGCTGCCTGGACGTAGACATTGCCCTGGGCACTACCGTTTCCGTGGCCAGCGAATGCGTGGGCGACCTGGGCGTGGTGGAGAATAAGATTTTTACTTCGGTGTTTGACCTGGGCCTGACTGAACAGGATGATTTTCCCTGGAAAGATGCCCGCCTGACCAATCCCCATGTGGATATTTTACAGAAAGTGGCCCTGCCGCAGGTCAACAGCGTAACGGTGAACGAAATCACCACCAACGATGAGCGTATCCGTTATTATAGAAACCAACTCAACGCCGGTATAGAAAGCATGGAAGGCGCCGCCCTGCACTTTGTGGGTCTTAAAGAAGACATTCCGTTTGTGCAGATCCGCTCCATTTCCAACTACATTGGCGAACGCGACAAAAGCAAATGGCTACTGCAAAAAGCCATTCAAAAAGTAAACGACCACCTGCAAGAGGTGTTGAAAAAACTGATTAAAACATGAAGATAAGCCTTGGATTTTCGCCCTGCCCCAATGATACTTTTATATTTGATGCCCTGGTGAACGGGATCATTGATACGGAGGGATTGGAGTTTGAAACTTTTTTGGAAGACGTGGAAACCCTGAACCAGTGGGCCGCCGAAGGCAGGCTGGATGTAACCAAACTGAGCTTTCCAGCCTTGTTTCAAAACAAAGACCAGTATGTTATTCTTTCCGCCGGCTCGGCCCTGGGCAAAGGTGTGGGTCCCCTGCTGATTGCCAAAACACCAGTAAATACAGCCCAGATTCAAAACCTTCAAATTGCCATACCGGGTGTTAGTACTACCGCCAACTTTTTGCTGAGCCACGCCTTTCCGCAGGCACAAAACCGCATCCCCACCTTGTTTTCTGATATTGAAGATGCTGTATTGCAGGAAACGGTAGACCTCGGGGTGATTATTCATGAAAACCGCTTTACTTACCAACAAAAAGGGCTGGTAAAGATCTGTGACCTGGGCGAAGTGTGGGAAGAGCGGGAAAAAGCGCCCATCCCGCTGGGCTGTATTGCTGCCAAGCGCAGCCTGCCACCCGCCATTATAAACAAGGTAGATGAACTGATCCGCAAAAGCCTGGCCCATTCCTTTTCCCATTATCCGTCCTTATCCGCATATACGGTACAACATGCACAAGCCATGGCCGAAGACGTTATGCGCCAGCACATTGAGCTGTACGTCAACAACTACTCCATGGACTTAGGCGAAGGCGGCAAAAAAGCCATCAGCAAACTGTATGAAGTGTACAATGGACAGAAAGGTATTACGATCCAGAACGCGGAGACGCTTTTTCTTGCTTAAAAAAAAGTGCAGCCGCCCCCTTACGCCGTGGCCCCTTTTAACCAAGAATCAATAAAGAATAGTAGATGCGATCAGCTCGTAAATCTGCCTAGTCTGGGTATAACCGTACTGCCTGTCGCCAAAGCTTTGCACCCAGCGGATGCCTTGTATGGCATTGGTACAAAACACCTCATCGGCCGCCAGCAGCTTTTCTTCCGCAATTTTGGTTTGGTGCACCGCATAGCCGTTCTTTTTCAGGCAATCTATCACAAACCGGCGCATCACCCCGCTGACGCAGCCCTGGTGGAGGGCTGGCGTGTAAACTTCACCTTCTTGTATCAGGAAAAGATTGGTTTTGCTGCCGTCGGCAATATGGTTTAAAGCATTCAGCACCAGGGCTTCATCGGCACCTTTATCCTGGGCATAAAGCCCTGCTAACACATAGGGCAGAAAATTGGCCGACTTGATGTTGGCAAACGCATCGCAGCTTTTTCGGGCCGGCGGGTACAGTTCCAGCTTCCAGCCTTCGTTATTCCACTGCATGGCCGCTTCGTCCAGCGGCACCGCTTCTATTACATAATCAGCCTGATTGTGTTCGCTCCGGTACACGGCCAGGCGCACACGGGCCAGGCCGGCACAGCCGTTCCGGAGACATAATTGCAAAATATCCCCTTCCAGCCGTTCTTTGGTAAACCCTATACCGGGCTGTAGGTGCAGCAGGTGCAGGCTGGTAAACAAACGCTCAAAGTGCAGCGAAGACAGCAGTATCCGGTTTTGAAACACTTTGATGGTTTCAAACACCCCGTCGCCATAGCGGAAGCTGCGGTTCTGGGCCGTAAACAGCGGCTGATGCGCCGACACCATGGTACCATTGTGGCAAACCCATTTCATGCTTCAAAAGTGAAACAAAAAATGCCATGAACAACGTCATGGCACTCAGGACTATAAAAATAAACATTACTAGGCTTGTTCTACAATACCCGCTTTAACGGCATACATTACCAAACCGGCCATGGATTTGGCGCCGGTCTTGGATTTAAGCTTGTCGCGGATGGCCTCTACCGTACGAGGGCTCAGGTCTACAATGTCGGCAATTTCCTTGGTGCTTTTTTCCTCGCACATGAGCCTTAAAATGGTGATTTCTTTTTCCGACAGTAGCACTTCGGCCGGCTCCGGCTCGGGTGCCCGCTTGTTGCGCAGGCCGTTGAGCAGCGCCTTGTTGGTAAGGTCGTTAAAGTAAAAGTCGTCTTCATAGCAGGTTTTAATGGCCTGGTAAATGGTTTCAGAATCTGACTCCTTGGTCAGGTAAGAGTTGGCGCCGATCTCCATCATTTTGGTAATCATGGAATGGTCGTTGTGCATGGACAGCATAATAACTTTTACCTCGGGATACAATTTTTTGATTTCCGGCAGCGTTGATAAGCCGTCCATGATGGGCATTTGAATGTCCAGCAGGACCACATCGGGTTGAATGTGCTTGAGCAGGTTCAGCAGTTGCATACCATTTTCGGCTTCGGCTACCATCTGGATATCCTTGCGAATAGAGAGTGAAGTTTTTACGCCGGTCCGAAAGAGGGTATGATCGTCTGCAATGGCGACTTTAATAATTGAGAGATCCTGATTTTTCATATAGGACGTTTATTAGGTTTGGCTGGCGTTTTTGCGCCTGCAAAATTGCATAAACTATGCAACATTTTCTATCGTAATACTACGCAATTTACTCACGAAATTTTACTCCCCATCAGGAAACTACGCTTTTCGGGAAAGATTTTAAGCGGCTTTACTTACTTCTACTTCGTACATCTACTATACCTGCTGTAAAAAACCATATAGGTAAAATTGAGCAGTAGTGCGATTGCAAGGCGGTAGGCCCCTTTTTACATTTGCATCAGAAAGTTGATTGAACGGAACAAATCGCCAAAATTGTTCATGTCAATCCAATGTCCTTAAACCACCGTCCAGTAAGTTTTTTGATCCAATACTTATGAATACCACCGGCGATTTTCCTGACAATCAACTTTTTTTATACCCGCTTTCTGCTGATAGAGTATAGAACACCACCAACAGCGGTCTTTTTCCAAAGCAACTGTTGCCCCCTTCACCACACTTTTTGGGCTTACCGGGCCGTTGCTAACCATTTATTTAATAATTAATTATTAAGAACGAAGAATGAAAAATGGCTTTATGGTACCTGTCAGTTAAGGGCTTGAAAGCCATTAATTGAATGTATTCCATGTTTTATCAACTCTTATAAATAAAATATAGGCAATAATTAAGAATGAAGAAGGTTCACACCAAACGTCATTTTTAATTATTACTTATCAACTACTCCAGCAGCTTATTGCGCATGGCATACATCACCAGGCCGGCTATGGTTTTGGCGCCTACCTTTTGCTTCATGTTCTGCCGGATGGTTTCAATCGTGCGGGGGCTTAAAAAAACTTCCTTGGAAATATCTTCGGTGGTTTTGTCTTCCGAGATCAGTTTTAAGATGCGGAGCTCTTTTTCAGAAAACTTGACCGGGTTGGGGTAAAACTGGCGCGTGGTTTTTTTGTGCTGCAGTTTTAGTAATACGGCTTTGTTGACCAGGTCGTTAAAATAAAAGTCATCGTTCATGCAGGTAATGATGGCCTGGTAGATTTCCTCTGGGTCGGTGGTTTTGGTCAGGTAGGCGTTGGCGCCCATTTCCATCATTTTGGTGATCATTTCCTGGTCATCGTACATGGTAATCACGATGATCTTCACCTCTTCGTACTCCTTCCGCATCAGGCTGATGGCGTTTACACCGTCCAGCTCCGGCATCCGGATGTCCATCAAGAGCACATCCGGCTGCTTGATCTTCATTTTATGGATCAGGTCTTTTCCGTCTTCGGCTTCCCACAATATTTTTAAGTAGTCACGGTCTCTCAACGCCATTTTCATCCCGTCGCGGAATATTTTATGGTCATCGGCAATGGCAACTTTAATTTGTTGAACGCTCATGGTAGCTTAGCGGATTTAAATAGGTGAATTTTAACAGGTTTTTTAACCGCGGACAAATCTAACGTTTTGCAGGGAATTTTTTTAATACATAATCTATTTAATACGAATAAATTAATTAAAATTAATATGCGTATATCTCCGAATCCAGTCGCGTAGTTTTACGCAACGCGAAAACACGCAAAATGACCTTTTTTCCAAATCCCATTCACCCCTTGCGGCCTCTGTAGCGCCGCTCTATCTTTGGTTTTAGTTGATTGGCACGCAAGCGCCTGAGTCCAGTAACCTGAATCGTCCCTAAGCCCTGTTTCCGCTATCCACGTAAAGCTTTCAGGAATTCTTGACGCCAATCAATTTTTTCTTCTAACTACCCCCTCTGCTGCCATCAGCCAAACAGCCTAATCCATAATTTAAAAAGAAAGAACAAACTCAGCCATAGTAATTTTACTATTTTCGCCACGTAGTATTACCTGTTTTTAAACTCGTAACACTACGTTTGATCGAGACCAAATGGTTGCTGGGTCTGCATTTCAGCCCCCCTTAAGGGTTTCTACTGCTTGACCCACCCCTTGAAAAGGGTGCCGCAAATAGCAACTTTTACATCTCAATCAAACCACAAAAACTTACTGTCATGTTACAAACAAAAGTTTCTCAATTCACTGCAAATGTTGGCGAAGAAATCGGTTTAGCGTTAGGTGCTCAAATGATCTCTGCTTACCGCCAGGAAAATGCTACAGATACCGTTGGCTACTTTGTTGGCCGCAACATATTAGAGCAGGTGCTGGCGCAACCAGGTTGTGTAGGTATTAAATTTTACAATGCTTACAACGAAGCCGGCAAAAAAACATTGGTTTATGTAGGTGTAAATGCTGAAGGCAACAACATGCTGAGCATCAGCAGCGTAAACGCTAACGGCCAGTTCGAGGTAAAAGAAGGCATCGTTGCTGACAGAATCAAAGAAATCAAAGACGACGAAACTGCTTGGTGGGATTTTGAATAATTGCATCTTATGGATTGTTTTGCTACATTTGGCGCACATCCATGAGTCACCTATTCGCGAATATTGGAAGATATATTGATTTATTACCCATCCTTTTATTTGTTTTTCTTATTCTGAAACAGAAAAAGAAGGCAAACAAAGGGCTCTGGGTAATTTTCTTTTATTGTCTCTTTGTAGCCATCAACGATAATATTCTTTTTCGCTTAATTCCGGATGATTATTCAAAATACATTTTCAGCACCTACACGCTTCTGGAATTCCTGGTCTTCACCTTCTTTTTGTGGCTGAACACGGAAAACAAGTATTTTCGACTGCTGCTGATGATAACCTCTTGTCTTTTTAGTCTTTTTATAAGCATTTACTTTTTATCCGTTGAATTTGACTTTATTGACTCGATACCCATTGGCGTAGAAACCATTCTGGTGATCGGCTTTTCAGTTTATTTCCTGTATGAGCAGGTGAACAAATCCAGCGACCTTCTGTATAATACGCCAGAGTTCTGGGTTATTTCCGGCTTTCTGATTTACCTGGCCGGTTCGTTCTTTATATATATATATGCCAACCATGTTCCTGTTAGCGAATTAAAGAAGTTTTGGTTCGTCACTTTTATTTTTGGTATTTTAAAGAATATCTTTATCTCCGTAGCCTATCTGGTATCCATTAAACAACCCAAGATTCAACATCCTACCAAATACCAGCCATTTTTAAACTAACAGCAATCCCCCTACGTTGACGTATGTTCTTTTTACAAGTCACACAACCTGCCAGCGGCGTCTCATCGGCTTTATTTTTAGGAACGCTGGGCATGATGGTGCTGGTAATAGGCTTGGTGATCTTTATTATTTTTCACCAGCGAAAAGTTTTGCGGTACCAGATGCAGCTGCAACGACTGGAGCAGGCTCAGCAAAAACTATTACTCAACGCCTCCATCCGGCTACAGGAAGAAGAACGGCAGCGCATTGCCGCCGACCTGCACGATGACGCCGGCCCTCTGCTGGCTACCGCCCGCCTCTACCTGACCGAAAACCTGGTGCACCAGGACAAAGCCACGCAGCTGCAATCCATTTTTCAGGCCCGCCAGATACTGGACGATACCATACAGCTGATCCGCAACATCAGCCACAGCCTGATGCCGCCTACTTTAAAAAACTTTGGCCTGGAGTCGGCCATCAACGACCTGTTTCAAAAAATCAGCGGAGCCGGCAGCATCAATGCCAGCAGCCGCTTTCATGATTATAAGGAACGACTCAAATCGGATAAAGAGCTGATGGTGTTTCGTATTGTACAAGAGCTGGTGAACAATACCTTAAAACACAGCAACTGCAGTTTTATTCACCTGACGCAAAATATGCACAGCAATAACTTTATTTTGCGCATTCATCACGATGGCAAAGGCCTGGTGCAGAGCGATTTTGAAAAGCTGACCAAAAGCAACCACGGGCTGGGCTTAAAAAACATCACCAGCCGGCTAAAGGTGGCCCAGGGGCGTATTTATTTTGAAAAAGATCCTTCGCAAACCTATTATAAGGTTACTATTGAAATACCCAAGGATGATCCGTACGAATGAGGCTGTTAACCCGTAATTTTAATCTTTTCCTTATTGTGCTATGCAGGTAATTAAAGTGGCTATTGCCGATGATCATAAAATATTTCGCAAAGGCGTTATTCTGTCCCTTCGTCCGTTTACCAACATCAAGTTTGTACAGGAAGCCGAAAACGGAGAGGAACTGCTGCAGGGCATTGCGGCGGCCGACCCGGACGTGGTGCTGATGGACCTGCGCATGCCCCAGAAAGACGGCATAGAAACCACCAAATCCTTATCCAAACTGTTTCCGCACATCCATGTGATTGTGCTGAGCATGTACGAAGACGAACGCTTTGTGTACCACCTGATGGAAAACGGCGCCCATGGTTATTTGCTCAAAAATGCCGAGCCGCAGGAGATCCGCCGGGCCATTATGGACGTACAGGAAAAAGGATATTACCTCAATAATTTTGTCAACCGCATTTTGCTCAAACGCTCCCACGCCAAGCAAAAGGTCGCCCCCTCCCTAAGCCAGGAAATCACCCTGAACGACAAGGAGCGGGACGTACTGAAGTTTATCTGCATGGAGTTCACCGCCCAGGAAATAGCGCAGAAAATGGAAATCAGCCCCCGCACCGTAGAAGCCATCAAGGACCGGCTGATGGAACGCTTTGGCAGTAAGAACACCGCCGGCCTGGTATTTTTTGCTGTAAAAAATAACCTGGTGGATTAGGGAGGAGTTGTAAGTTTTAAGTCTTAAGTTGAGAAAGAAGGCAAAATCAAAAAGCAGGACAACCAGACTGGTGCAGCGCCTTATCCCGCGATAACTTCAGAGAGGTGTTGCTATAGGAACAGCATAGCGGGATACAGCGCCTTTAGGATTTTACCCCAGCACGCAAAAGGACTGCACTTCTTCAAAACCCCATATCAGTAGTTCAAGTTCAAATTATCTATAGAATTGAGTGCAGGATACATTCAGGAATGAGGGTTGCTGTGCGTGGGCAAGGCCAAAGGGGCGGAGCCTTCGGGTTGGCCTTGAACTTTTTGCATACTTTTTCGGGGAGAAAAAGTAAGAAGCACTGCCTACCCTAAGAAATAACTAAAGTCATATGGAGTTTTTATAAGAGCCGCACTATAGGTTTTTGAAGATTTCTCTCCTGTCCACCGTCAACAATTACCATATAGTGTTTTAAAGAAGTTAGGAAGAGATGCTGAAACCACTTCAGCATGATAGAGGCAACAGGCATTACGACTTCTTTAAAATCCCATAACGGAAAAGAAAAAGTATCAACGGCGATATAGGCTTTTGAAGAAGTTTGACAATCACTAACATTTGCAACTGTACTCCTCAAAACAGCCATGCTCAAAGCCCGTTACCATTTTAAAACATCTGCAAAACTCAACTCATATCTTCTAAAAAAGCATAAAAAAACAAAAGCCTTTCGTAGATACGAGAGGCTTTTCATTAGGACAATACTTCCGCTGACAGTTATGGCTATTCAACGGAATATTTTTATTGGATAAAGTAAATGAAACAGAAAAAAAGTGCCCCGCCAAGACTGACAGGGCTTCACCCTTAACCATACGAAACCAAGTTCTTAAATATATTTTCTTACAAGAAGAATAAGTTTTTTGTCGGCGTTGTAAGATGATGTAAAATTAAGTCCTGCCAGCAGCACATGGCGTACCTAATCGTTGAACCGGGTCAATTAGTCGGTGAAGCAAATGAATAGTCGTTAAAACGGAAAACATCAGGAGGCAGTGAGTTGCAGCAGCCTTGCTTCTGTCAGGGCCAGCTCGCAAATTTCTTTTACCAGAGCCCAGTCTTCTTCAAAATGCGGGTGTTCGGCATTCATCACTGCTTCGGACTCCATGCGGTGCAGGTAAGGCTGCAATCTTTCGGTAAGTCCCATATAGGCCACCGAACTTTTCATGCCGTGGGCAATGCTTTTGATCTTAGGTCCGTTTCTTTTCAGGACGGCTTCTTTCAGCAGTTCCAGTTCTTCGGGCACCTGCACGATAAACTGCCGGATAATGGCATGCTCAAATTCGGCATCCCCCATGGACAATTCTTTCAGGTACTGCAGGTTGATCACGTTCTCGGTCGACGTACGCTCCTGAACAGGCGCTGCATGCTGGGTGTATTGCTCGATCAGCTGGTACAGTTCTGTTTCCTTAATGGGTTTGGAGATGTATTCGTTCATACCATAGCTCAGGCACCGTTCTTTTTCGCCGGCCATGGCGTGGGCCGTCATGGCAATAATAGGAATGTCCAGTTTCAGCTCATTGCGGATCTGCAAGGTAGTGGTATAGCCATCCACCTCCGGCATTTGAATGTCCATCAGCACCAGCGAATAACGTTCCTGCCGCAGGGCAGCAAGGGCTTCGCCACCATGGTTCACCAGGGTATAGTCAATGTTCCAGTGCTTCATCAGGTGCCGGATCAGCTGCTGGTTCATCTGGTTGTCTTCGGCAATCAAAATCCGAATGTCCTTGGTGGTTAAGGCCATGGGATTGGTGGTTACCGCGTAAGCCATTTCGTAATTGAATACCGGCACAAAAGGCAGCACTACGATAAACTCGGCCCCTTTGCCCGCTTCGCTGTGGACGTTGATCGTGCCGTTTTGCAGGGTTACCAGTTGCTTTACAATCGAAAGCCCCAGGCCGCTACCGCCAAAGCGCCGGGTGGTTTCGGCTTCGGCCTGCTGAAAGCGTTCAAAAATGTGCTGTTTCTTTTCCGGCGCAATACCGATGCCTGTGTCTTTTACATTAAACTGCAGCACCACTTCATCAGGCGAGCTTTTTACTGCCGTTACCAGCAGGCACACAGCCCCTTTTTCGGTAAACTTGATGGCGTTGCTCAAAAGATTGATCAATACCTGGGTTAAACGAATGGCATCGCCGCTCAGGGTATCGTGGATGGACTGGTCGACCTGCACCTGAAAACGGAGTCCTTTTTGCCTGGCTTTATCGCGGAACATGATCTCCACGGAGCTGATCAGCCCGTTGAGGCTGAAGGGCGCCTTTTCCAACTGCATCATGCCCGCTTCGATCTTGGACAGGTCCAAAATGTCGTTGATCAGGGTGAGCAGGTTTTCGCCGGAGGAATGGATAAAATCTACATACTGCGCCTGCTGGGCATCCATATCGGTTTTTTTCAGCAGGTTGGTAAAGCCCAGTATGGCGTTCATGGGCGTGCGGATCTCGTGGCTCATATTGGCCAGGAACTGCTCTTTAACGCTGGCGGCTTCTTTGATCTTACGTTCGGAGCGGTTGAGTTGGGCAATCATGCGCCTTTGCTCGCGGCCAATGTTCAGTACGTGCAAAAAGGTAAGCAGACAGGCCAGGCCGGCAATGAGCCCTAGTACGATGCCCCAGGTGCGGGCTTTGCTGCCGTTGTTTTCGATGGAACCAATAATTTTTCGCAGGTCGGTTTGCCGGATGCTGTCCAGCCGCGATATCACGATCACAATGCTGTCCCGGATTTCTTTACCCCGCCCGGTATTGATCACCGCTTCACCGGCTTCTTTGCCCCGGGTGTAATAGGCACTCAGGATGGACCGGCTGACCCGGAGTTTCCGGTGCACCAGCGAATCCAGCAGAGCAATTTCATCGGCGGTCACTTCTTTTTCAAAAATGCTATCCAGGCTGGCCAGCTGGCTTTCAATATTGCTGATCTTTTGCTTTACCTGGGGCAGGTAAGTAGTATCCTGTGTAATTACCACACCGCGGATGTCGCTCTCCACCGTCAGTACATCCGACTCCAGCTGGCGCAGGTCGTTTTGCACCTTTACCTCACCCAACAGCCTTTTGTTGCCCTTGATGAGGCGGTTAATGCTTTCGCCGGACAGGAATTGAAGAAATACAATCATCAACACCCCCGCCAAAAATAACCACAACGTTATATATTTCAATTGACCGCGCCACATGCTAAATCCGAAAATACAAAAATCATGTATTCCGATCAGCTTTCGTCAGAGGCTTTGCGGTATTTTGAGAAAAAAAAGATAAAGAGGGCGGCGGCCAGGAGGATGCCGACGACACCAGCTATGATCAAGACGTAATTTTTGCCCGAATACAGCTCGTACAGGAACAAGTACTCAAACCCAGCCAGAAGCAGGGTGGCCATCAAAAACCCTATAATAAGTCGTTTTGTCATAACACACAGCAAGAAAGGCTGCTACTGCAGCCGTTCTGCGGATCCCTTTCGTTGGTTTTTTAAAGCGTTAGTTACGGTTGCGACACGGGCGTATGAAAAACCAACATAAGCAGCAGGGGTCCGGAGAAAAAAATTGATATTGGAAATGGATACCTGACGTATTCTTTAACAAATCTATACGATGGCAGGGCACCAGCCGGTACAATTAGACCATTACGGAAAAGCCATCGGTGAAGCCGGTAATAATTTCGTTGGAGCTACAATAAATTCAGTCGCTTGTTTAACACATTGCGGTAGGTATCGGCAATGGGTACACTGGCCTTGCCAATGGAAATGGCGCCGTCCTGTATAAAATCAATCTTGCTGAGGGAAACAATGTAGCTGCGATGCACCCGGACAAACTTGCTGGCCGGCAGTTTTTCTTCTATGGACTTTAAGGTAGAATGCAGTACATGAAACCGCTGGGCCGTGTATACTTTTACGTAGTCGCCCATGGCCTCCAGGTACAAGATATCGTCCACGTTGATCTTCTTTAAAATGCCATTGTCTTTTACAAACACAAAGTCCTGCTC
>JAEWAC010000238.1 GCA_023391895.1 Bacteroidota bacterium | reverse complement strand
GCGGTAATGATCACCCGGTCAAAAGGGGCAAAGGTGGGCAGGCCTTCAAAGCCATCGCCATAAAAGAACCTGATGTTGGGGTATTTTTTTAGATAATCGAATTTTTTATTGGCTTCAAACAATTTTTTCTGCCGCTCAATAGTGTAAACCTGTGTCCCCAGCTCGGCCAGTACCACGGCCTGGTAGGCACTGCCAGTGCCAATTTCCAGCACCTTCATAAACGGCTTTACTTCCAGTAATTGGGTTTGGTAGGCAACGGTATAGGGTTGTGAAATGGTTTGCTTTTCGGCAATGGGAAAAGCCCGGTCTTCATAGGCCACTTCGTCAAAAGCAGAATCCAGGAAAAAGTGGCGGGGAATTTTGTTAATGGCAGCCAGCACTTTTTCGTCTGTAATGCCTTTTTTTTCAACAGTTTCGGTCAATTTCTTGCGCAATCCTTTGTGTCGGTACGTATCCTCGGTCGGTCTCATTCCGCAAAGATATATGGCTGCCAGATGGTTAAACAAGAAACAAATGATCTATTTTTAATTATGGTTGGTGCTCATATTTTTTTGGCCGTCATATGGATCATCTTCAGTGTGTTGCACAGCTTATTGGCTAGTTTATCACTTAAAAAAAAGGCTGCCCTTTTACTAGGTGCTTCGTTTAAATATTACCGCCTTTTTTATACGCTTTTTGCCTTTGCCATACTCGGAGCAGTGGCCTATTACCAGATCCGGCTTGCATCTCCTTTTTTATATAACCCGACAACGGCTACTTCTGTTATAGGCGGAGCCGTAGCACTTACCGGCGGGATCATTATGGGTATTTGTATTAAAAAATATTTCATCAGCCTCAGCGGTTTAAAAAGTTTGTTTCAGGAGCTCCCCTTCAATCAACTCATGATCCAGGGCATTCACCGCTATGTGCGGCACCCGCTTTACCTGGGCACCTTTATCTTTATCTGGGGCTTTTTTATTGCCTGGCCGCAGCTTTCCTTATTGATCGCTAACTTTATTATTACCACTTATACGCTGATAGGAATAGAACTGGAGGAGCAAAAACTAAAGGCAGAGTTTGGGAAGGCTTACCAGGATTACCAGCAACAGGTGCCTAAGTTGCTTCCTTTTCGCAACCTAAGCTCATTTAGAACCGTTCAACGCCGAAAAGAGGGGATTCACCGATTTTAAATCCCCGGCTTCAACAAATCGTCGTTTTTTTGTGTTATCAAAATCGCTGATAGATACTCTACATAAATTATTAAGTCCATCCGCCTAAAAGAGAAAAAGTGCTCCCTCAAAGAGCACTTTTGATTTTTATACCATTCCGCAATGGGCCTTTATAGCTCCAGGTCCTTGATCATGCGGTCAATTTTGTCCTTTAATTCTTTTTGTACCTTATCATATTGATCAACTGCAGACAGCGGAGCATTAACGCTAAAGTAAAACTTGATCTTCGGCTCGGTGCCAGACGGACGGGCGCTGATCTTGCTGCCGTCTTCCAACACAAACTGTAGAACATTGGACTTGGGCAAGCTGATGGTTTCTGTATGGCCACTGGCCAGGTCTGTTTTTACCTTTTTATCATAATCTAGCAGGCTTTTCACCTTTATGCCTGCTAATGTGGCTGGCGGATTGTTGCGAAAACGTTCCATCATATCGGCAATCTGCTGCTGACCATCCCTTCCTTTTTTGGTAATGGAGATGAGATGCTCCTGATAACAGCCGTACTGCACATACAGGTCGAGCAACTTATCATAGAGGCTTTTGCCTTTGCTTTTTTCATAGGCCGCCATTTCGCAGAGGATTGCTACGGCAGAAACCGCGTCTTTATCCCTCAACTGCGAACCAATCATCAGACCATAGCTTTCCTCCCCGCCTATAATGTAGTTTTCCTGACCTTCTTTTTCCTTGATCAGCTCCGCAATCCATTTAAAACCAGTGAGTACGTTATAGCATTTTACCCCTTTATCGGCAGCTATGGTATCAATCATATCGGTGGTTACAATGGTTTTTACCACCATATCATTGGGTTGGGCAATGCCTTTTTCCTTGCGGCTTTCCAGCATGTAGTTAAAGGCCAGCACCGCGGTCTGATTGCCGTTCATCAGCACCCACTCGCCTTTATTGTTTTTGATGGCAATGCCAACCCTATCGGCATCCGGATCGGTACCCAGCAGGATATCCGCATCCAGTTCTTTTGCTTTTTGCAAACCAATGCTCATGGCTTCACTTTCTTCCGGATTGGGATACACTACGGTAGGAAAATTGCCGTTGGGTTCTTTTTGTTCTTCTACGATGTGCACATTTTCAAAACCAAAAGCTTTAAGCACGGGCGGCACCATGACAATACCAGTACCATGTATAGGTGTATAAACGATTTTGAGATCATTTTGCTGTTCAATCACTTCGGGATACACACTCAGGCCTTTTACCATGGCAATGTAGGCGTCATCGATTTCTTTACCGATGAGGGTAATGTTTTCTGCCTGGCCTTCCCAGTTGACTTCGTTCACGTCGCCAATCTTTTCCACCTCGGCAATCACGGCCTTGTCGTGTGGCGGCACCAGCTGACCGCCATCATCCCAATAAGCTTTATAACCATTGTATTCCTTCGGGTTGTGCGAAGCGGTACACACTACACCCCCTTGGCAACCTAAATGACGAATGGCAAACGACAGCTCCGGCGTGGGACGCAGGTCTTCAAATAAAAAAACCTTGATGCCGTTGGCCGCAAAAACCTTTGCGGTGGTTTCGGCAAAAAAACGGCTGTTGTTGCGGCTGTCGTGGGCAATGGCTACTTTCACCTGGGTGTTGGGAAAGCTTTTCTTTAAATAATTGGCATAGCCTTGTGTGGCCATACCCACCGTGTATTTATTCATGCGGTTGGTACCCACTCCCATCAGCCCCCGCAGGCCGCCGGTACCAAACTCCAGGTTACGGTAAAAAGCATCGGCCAGTTCTTCGGGGTGTGAAGCCTGTAATGATTTGATCTCTTGTTTTACTGCTTCATCAAAATTACCGTTGAGCCAGGTTGCCACTTTTTGTTCAATAACTGCATCCATATACAATCGTTTAGGTTGATTTTGGTTTCGAAAATAGTTTTTACAAAGTAAAATGAAAACTGGTAACCGTATGTATTTTTGAAATCTTGAAACGGCTATATTCCATATTTCTACTCAGCTGCTGTATCCTATGCAATTCTTATGCTCAGCCTTGGGATTCGGCTTCTGTAAAAATCAATGCACAATTTGTTGCGGAGACAGTGGATACTTTTTCAAAACCCCATATGCAACGGACCTGGCTGGTTGGCGGCCTATCGGCGGCGGGTTATGTTGGTTCCATTGTTGCCCTCAACAAGGCCTGGTACCAGCAATACGAAAAAACTTCTTTTCATACGTTTAATGATGCGGGCGAATGGCTGCAGATGGATAAAGTAGGGCATGGATGGACCGCCTACAACCTGAGCCGGGGTTCAGCTGCTTCCTGGAAGTGGGCGGTCTGGGATCGAAAAAAAGCGATCTGGACCGGCAGCCTTGCCGGATTTACTTATTTATCGACGATTGAATTTTTAGACGCCCACTCAGCCGGCTGGGGCTGGAGCTGGACTGATATGGGTGCGAACTTTTTGGGCGCCGCCTTTTTTGCGGCGCAGGAGCTGACCTGGAACGAGCAAAGAATCCAATTCAAATTTTCAGTTCATCAAAATCACTACGATCCACTTCTGAAACCAAGAGCCAACACTCTTTTTGGCGCTACCCTGCCGGAGCACTTGCTGAAAGATTACAATGCCCAAACGTATTGGCTGGGTTTTAATTTACAGTCGCTGTTGCCGCAGTCGAACCTGCCCGATTGGCTGAATGTAGCAGTAGGTTACGGTGCCGGCGGGCTTTGGGGCGGCTTTGAAAACAGGGCTTACGATAAAGAAGGTAATGTCACCTTTGATCGAACAGACATCCGGCGTTACCGGCAGTGGTACATTGCTCCCGATATTGACCTCACGAAAATCAAAACCCGCAGCAAATTTTTAAGAACCGCCTTAGCCGCTTTGAATGCCTTTAAATTCCCGGCTCCCACCTTAGAGTTCAGCCAGGGAAAATTCAAAGGCCACTGGTTGTATTTTTAAAAGGATTGGAAAGCAGATGGGGTTTTAAAGAAGTGAGGTCCACAGTCGACAGACGATAGTCCACAGCAGAGAGAGAGAGAGAGAAAGAGGAGTTATAAGTGGTAAGTTGTAAGTAATAAGTTGTCTGAACCACGATTTGGGTGGATTAAGGGATTAGGAGGAAAAGAGAATGTTTGCTTTGCTATATGGACTTTTAAAACTTTATTGCAGTCTTTGAATACTATCTATCAGGAATAGTCCAGCGCCTTATCCCGCGTTAACTTAAAACATCCATTGCTTTTAGAAAAGTATAGCGGGATACAGCGCCTGCAGTAGTTGAGCATAGCACGCAAAAAGACTGCACTTCTTCAAAACCCCATACCAGTAAGAACACTGCAAATAGTCTACAGATCATAGTGCAGGATACACTCCGGAATGAGGGTTGCTGTGCGCGGGCCGGCCAAAGGGGCGGAGCGATCAGGGCAGCCTTGAACTTTTTGCTTACTGTTTCGGGGAGAAAAAGTAAGAAGGGCTACCTATCGAAAGAAAATCCAATAGTCATAAAAACGTTTAAAAGAAGAACTGCTATAGGGCGTTTTAAAGAAGTTAGAAGGAGATGCTGAAACAAGTTCAGCATGACAGGGGTGAGAGGCGTTACGACTTCTTTAAAATCCTACAAGTGAGAAAATAAAAGAAGAAGCCATATGGACTTTTGAAAAAGTGGAAGTCCAACACGGCGATCCGTTCATAAGGTCAGGTACAAACACCATGATAACTCCTTCAAAACTCTATATCAAACAAAAAGCCTTTCAGGTGAATCTGAAAAGTCATGTTATAAATGCTTAGACAGATGAAGCTGCTCCACACTGCATCTAATGCAACCACGCCCCACTTACTTCCTGCCCTTCCATTTCCACGGTAATATGCTCCTGCAAGGTCGTGGCCACCGACAAACCCACATAATCGGGCTGAATGGAAAACAGCTTATGGCTCCGCTCCACCAGTACCAGGGTTTGTATTTTTTTAGGCTCAAACGCCAGGAAGGGCTTTAACGCATACAACAGTGTTTTACCCGAATTGGCCACGTCATCCACCACAATGATGTTTTTATCATTAAAGTCCAACGCTTCATCAACCAAAACTTCCAGCGGTGCCTTTTTGTTGATGTGAATGGTGATCAACTGGATGGGGATGGACAGGATTTGCTGCAGTTCGCGCACCAGGTTTTGAGCCAGCAGCGTACCGTTGCCATTGACACCGGCAATGATCAGTTCTGTTTCGCCTTCGTTATCTTCCGCAATCTGAAAGGCCATGCGCCGCAATTTGCGATGGGCCACCTCTTTACTCAATATGCAATTCTTTGTAACAATTTCCGTTGGCATCAGTTATTTTTACATCGGTTAATTTAGCAAATCTAAATACGATACATGCAACTGGCACAACAAATTTTATTCATTGTACTGGCAGCCGTGGCCATTTGGCTTTTTGTAAGACAGGTGAAGTTTATACGCCGCAATATCAATTTAGGAAGAGAAGAAGCCATAAACGACAACCCCAGTGCCCGCTGGCGCAATACCCTGCTCATGGCTTTCGGCCAGAAACGCATGTTTGATAAGCCGCTGGTAGGGCTGCTGCATTTTTTGGTGTATGCCGGTTTCCTCATCATCAATATCGAAATACTCGAAATTATTCTCGATGGCATCTTTGGCACCCACCGCTTGTTTGTACCCTACCTGGGCAGCTTCTATGGGTTTGTCATCAACTTTTTTGAGATCCTGGCGTTCGGGGTGCTCACCTCCTGCGCCATCTTTTTGATCCGTAGAAATTGGGTAAAGGTGCGCCGCCTGAACATGAAGGAGCTGAATGGCTGGCCCCGCAGCGATGCCAATTATATACTGATCTTTGAAATTGTGCTGATGACGTTGTTCCTGGTCATGAATGCATCGGACAAGGCGCTGCAAATACAGGGGCACGAACACTACGGCCAGACATCCGACTTTTTTGTATCAGGCTTTATCACACCGCTCTTTCAAAACCTGTCCACCCCCACCCTGATAGGCATTGAACGCTCGGCCTGGTGGCTGCACATTGCCGGTGTTTTTGTGTTTCTGAATTACCTGCCCTATTCCAAGCACCTGCATATTGTTTTGGCTTTTCCCAATACCTATTTTGCCCGCCTAACATCGCAAGGCAAAATGCGCAACATGCCCGAAATTCAAAACGAGGTGTTGTATGCCATGCAGCCCGAGACCGCACCGACTGAAGTAGCGGCCGATGTGCAGCCCAAAAAGTTTGGTGCCAGGGATGTGTTTGACCTGAGTTGGAAAAATTTGTTGGACGCCTATTCCTGTACCGAATGCGGCCGCTGTACTGCTGTCTGTCCGGCCAATCAAACCGGCAAGCTGCTGTCGCCCCGCAAAATCATGATGGACACCCGAGACCGTATGGAAGTGGTGGGCAAAAACATTGACAAAAACGGCAGCTTTACCGACGATGGCAAGGCCTTATTGCACGACTATATCACGGCTGAAGAACTGCGGGCCTGCACCAGTTGCCAGGCTTGCGTACAGGCCTGCCCGGTGCTCATCCACCCGCTGGATATCATCAACCAGTTGAAGCGGTACATGATCATGGAAGAAAGCAATGCGCCTGCCGAATGGAACGGTATGTTTAGCAATATTGAAAACAACTTTGCCCCCTGGAAATTCAGCCCAGACGAACGCGACGGCTGGGCAGCAGAAATGAACAGCTGAAAACTGGAGGGATGATGCGTACCAGGTGATGATTGAAGTGCCTAATGGACTTTTTAAAAACCTCATAACAGCATGAAAACAGCCCTGGTTATTGGCGCTACCGGACTGGTAGGCTCGCACCTGGTAGACTTGTTGCTGCCGGACAACCGTTTTGACAAAGTAAAGATCTTTGTACGCCGCTCCACTGGCATAACCCATCCCAAGCTGGCAGAACACCTGATCAACTTTGACCAGCCGGACCAATGGCGCTCGCTGGTAACCGGTGATGTTTTGTTTTCAACGCTGGGTACCACCATTAAAAAAGCCGGCAGCCAGGCAGCTCAATATAAAATTGACTATACCTATCAATACGAGTTTGCCAGAGCGGCAGCGGAAAACGGCGTTCCGGTTTATGTGCTGGTGTCTTCGGCAGGTGCCAATGCCCGCTCCTCCATTTTTTATTCCCGCATGAAGGGCGAACTGGAAGAAGCGGTGGTCAAACTGGCCTTTTCCCATATACATATCATTAAACCAGGTGTATTAACCGGCCCCCGGAAAGAAAACCGCACGGGCGAAAAAATAGGGATTGCGGTTTTATCGGTTTTGCACAAGGTGCCCGGGCTGGTAAAGTTTAAGCCCATACATGCCGCCCTGGTAGCCCGGGCCATGATCCATGCGGCCATGGACGAAACTCAAACTTTAAAAACTCATACGCTGCAAGGCGTATTTGACCTGGCTGAAAAAGAAGATTGATGGTTTTAATAACCATGAGGCTAGCCGAAGTTTTTCAAAAATCTATAGGCCCTATTTATCATCAGGTGGGCTGATCTCATCCACGGCTTCTTCAAAAGGCTTGATTTCTTCTTCGGGATGCTTCAGGCGGTGCTCCACATCCTTTTTATTTTTCATCTTCCACAGCTGGATGATGGCGGTAATGGTAAAAATGCACCCGATGATCCAGTTCAAAACAGACTGGTTGTTGTTGAGCTGATTGGCAATCAGCTTGCCCCCAAAAATAAAAACGCAGCTGCCCAGCAACGTGCCCAGACCGATGCCCACGATATAGGTATTGTAATGGCTGTTTTTAGGATGTAGTATTTTTTTGGTCAGCAATACCGTACTCCAGCCAAACCAGAACGGGATCTGCACCGGGTTTAAAGCACTCATAAATAAGCCCAGCCAGAAACGGTGTAGCGTACTGCTCAGGATTACGTTTTTTTCAACCCTTGGATGGGTGGCGGCATAAAAGCTGGATACGGCCAGGGCCACGATAATGAGTACCGTTACCCACTCCAGTATGCGAAAGAGTTTTTGTTGCTGGCGCACCCAGTCCATAGCAATCAGCGACAGCCGTACATACACCACTTCGGTCAGCAGGCAGCCGGCGACAAAATAAAAGGCCGGTAAAACACCATCGGTGATGGAAATCTGCATGGCGGCAATGTTCAGGGTACCCAGGGGCAAAGAACCCAGAAAGGAAATGAACATTCCTGTGATAAAAATGCGGATCAGTTTAACCATGCATTACAACATTAATTTTTCAAAATAGGATTGAGCGTTACTTATATGAGTATTTTGGTATCGTATGCCTCCAGAACGCGTAAGTGCTGGCGGGCCGCCTTCAAAAACTTCCAGCCTCTTTTAAAATCCCAGTATCTAATTCCATGCAAATGATTGTACCGCGAAATCTCGTACAGCACCTTCCAGTGAAAAAGAATGACCTTGTGCGCCTGCCGCAAGGTAAGCCCGGCATTGTATACATGGTTGGGTTCGGCCCCGCTGCCGTTATACTCCAATATGCAAAAGTTCCTGCCTTTTTTCAAATCCTCAATCGACTGGCATTTTAAATCGTAGCGGCCGTAGTAAAACTGTCCTTTATGGCTGAAGTCGTCAAACACCTGGCACAAAGGCTCATCTATCAGGTGCTGCAGGTCGGTAAAACGGGCACCACGGTTTAAGTTGGCTGCATAAGATAAAAAATATTTTTCGCCGGGCTCCAGTACCAGGTGTAACTGGTCGGCGTGCTTGATGCGCATTTCTTCTTCGCGAAAGCGGGCTTTGGGGTGCTGGCGGATTAGGTCCAGCAAGGTATCTTGCCCGTTGCCCACCACTTCCATCAGCTCTTTTAAAATAAAGCCGGTGATCACGCCTTTGGGCTGGTCGGGATAGCGGTAGTAAAACACGCTCACTTCCAGGGGGTACATCACCAGTTTCTGTACAATATATTCGGCAGGCATCAGCTGGTGGTAATAAGCAAGCTCTTTTTCCGAATTGATTTTCCGGAACAACAATCCTTTCATGCCCACGTCCGGCTTCACGCAAAACGGATAGGTAAAACCATGGGCGGCCACCGCTTCTTTTACCGAGTCCAGCGATTGGGAAGGCGATATATAAATGGTTTTAGGAAAAGAGCCTTCGGGTAGCAAGTCATACATTTCCTTTTTGGCTTCGCCTTCAAATCCACCAAAGGTTAAGGTAGGGTTGGATGGGGTAAAAAACCAGAACGAACCCGAGCGAAGACAATACCAAAACCACATGGGACTAATGGACAGATAGCGCAGGTTAAATGGCCACTGCTCCCAATTATTGATCTTTTCCCAAATTCGTTTCCAGTTCATAAAGAGCGGGCAAAAATAACATATAGATCAATATGAGGTTCTGAATAGATGAGAAACGGCGAAAGGACTAGCCCCTGAAAGCTAATTTAACGTTATTAACCCAACCTGCTACACCAAAACAAGAACTGCCTGTATGCCGTTTGGAAGCATCAAAATCAAAGGTTGGAAAGACTAAACAGCGGGTCTCCCGGGCCTTGACACTGGTTTATTCCCTATTCCATTGCTGTTTGTTTTATATGGCGCTAACTTTGCGCTTCCTGCCGCCATCCTTGCCTCTTTTATTGGGCGATATTTCTGTAAAAGGTTATTCCTAACAAAAGGGATGATCGGCAAAATGGCAGGCGCCTTATCTTTACGTTTATCCTTACTATAGCTGTTAAGATGGCTATAGTGGTTAGCTGGAACTAAAAACTGGAATATGACTGTACGTTCAATGGCCGACATGATGGCGACGGGAGAAACCCCAGAAGTACTTTTTTGGGTAGGTTGTGCCGGAAGCTTTGATCAGCGGGCCCAAAAAATTACCAAGGCCTTTGCTACAATTTTAAATAAAGTAGGTATTAACTATGCCATTTTGGGCAAGGAAGAAATGTGCACCGGCGACCCCGCCCGCCGTGCCGGTAACGAGTTTTTGTTTCAAATGATGGCGTATCAGAACATCCAGGTGCTCAACAACTACGGCATCAAAAAAATTGTAACGACCTGCCCCCATTGTTTCAATATTTTTAAAAATGAATACCCGGACCTGGGCGGCACCTACGAGGTAATGCACCATACCACCTTTTTGCAGGGGCTGATTGACGAGGGAAAGATCAAGCTCAAAGACAGCGACTCCTTTAAAGGCAGGCGCATTACCTACCACGACAGCTGCTACCTGGGCCGGGCCAACGACATTTACGAGGCGCCCCGCAAGGTGCTGGAAGCACTGGATGCCGAACTGGTGGAAATGAAGCGCTGCCGGAAAAACGGCTTTTGCTGCGGTGCCGGCGGCTCTAATATGTTCAAGGAAGAAGAGCCCGGCCAAAAGCGTATCAACTGGGAACGGGCCGACGAAGCCATCAGCACCGGGTCGCAGATTGTGGCCGCCGCCTGCCCATTTTGCAACACCATGCTGACCGACGGCGTAAAGGCCGCGGAAAAAGAAGGCGACGTTCAGGTGCTGGATGTGGCCGAGCTCGTAGCCGCCAGCCTGGACTAGAAAGTGGGATTTGATGATGTCTGATGTCGGATTTGAGGATATAGGATATGGGATTTTGAAGATGTGGGATGCAGGATTTTGGAATTTCTGATTTAGGTTAAAGACTTTTAATTTATTATGCCCTTACAAGGCTGTATTTTCTGATCAAGGGTTAAACTACATCATAAAATCAGACATTCTACATCCTACATCTTCAAATCATAAATCAGCCATCCTTAAATCTTACATCAGTCATTTTATAACATCTTCTTTTCACCGGCCTGTGCTACTTTTGCAGCATGAACTTAGCGTACCAGCATTTATTACCGGAAGATTTTTCGCCTAAAAGCCGTGTATGGGTGTACCAGAGCAGCCGGTTGTTTACCTTATCCGAAGCTTTTGAAATAGAGGATCGGCTGAAACAGTTTTGTGCGGAATGGCATGCCCATGGTGCCGCGGTAAAGGCTTATGGCAACCTTTTTTTTGGGCAGTTTGTCGTTTTAATGGCCGACGAAACCCAAACGCAGGTAAGCGGCTGCAGTACCGACAGCTCGGTTCGCTTTATCAAATCCCTGGAGCAACAATTCGGGGTTGACTTTTTTAACCGCAACAACCTGGCGTTTGTCATCAAAGACAAAATCCAGTTGCTGCCGCTGAACCAGCTGGCCTATGCTTTTCAAAACAATTTTATTGACGCCGACACCTTATACTTCAACAACCTGGTGCTGAACAAAGAGCAACTGGAACAAGATTGGATTATACCGGTCAAAACCTCCTGGCTGGCCAAAAAGCTACCCCGGACCACTCCGCTTTAAACAGGGAGCCGGTATGGATTTTTGAAAAGATTTTGTAGCCAGCACTACTTTATTTAGATATGGGCTTTTGAAGAAGTTGTTTTACTTTTTCGGAGCCCTTTCCTTTTTTAACCACGGTCTTAGAAATGTTATAACCCAGGCTCAACTGGTAATTACGGGTGTTGGTGGCAGAAAAACTTTCTAGGTTAAAATTACTCCCGTAGGTAAAAGTCCGGTTTTTCTGCTGGGTAAACGGGTCAACCAGGTTCAGGGTGGCCGTTAGTTTTTTAGCCAGCAAACGGGCCTGCAGCCCTATATTCATGCTCACGTTGCTTTTGACCGACCCCTGCGGATTGGCAAAACGGTTAAACGTAAAACTGCTGGTGGTATTCAGCAGCTCGGTCCAGTTGTAATGCCCGTTCAGGCTGGAGGTAAACGAACCGCCGTCCCGGAACTTTCTATTTGCCTTATCATATTGGCTGTATTGGTTGTAGGTGTAGCTGGCGCTGATATTGATGCGGGATTTTTTGTTAATGGTCCATCCGTTCCAGGTGCTGATCTCGTATTCTTTCCGGTGGCTGATGTTTTGCCAGGTAATCTGGGTGGTGTTGTCGCTTAAACGGTCCCGCAGCTGGCTGTAAATGTCCTGAACCAGGTTAAAACCTATACCTACATTGGCATAAAAGCTGTTTTTTGTTTTTCCCAGCACCATATCAAAGCTATGGGCCAGCGAAGGCTTGAGCCCCGGGTTGCCGAACCGGATGTTGTACGGGTCCGATTCATCGCGGGTAGGATTGAGCTCGTTAATGCCCGGGCGGCGGACGGTGCGGCGATATGCAGCCGTCAGGTTCCATTGATCATTCCAGTTTTTGTTCAAATTAAAAAAGGGTAAATAACTCCAGTAGCGGTTGCCGGCGGCAGAATCGGTTTTGTAGAGCTCAAAACGTATATCAGTTGCCTCGGTCGAAAGTCCGGCAGAAACACTCAAACGTTTGCCCAACACCTGTTTTACCGAAGCCCGCATTTGAGAGATGGTCTGGTAAAACCGGAAGTCGTTACTCAGCTCCTCCTGCGGCATGGTGGCACCATCCGACTTGCGTTGGTAAGTAGCCAGCACGTCAATATCAGATTGGGAAGCATCGATAAAGCCACCGGCGGAAAACGATGTTTTTTTGTTGTTTAATGGTACAACATAATGCAGCCGGGTGTTGTATCCTTTAGTGTGGTTTTGGTTTAGCTGGTTTTGGGTAGAGTCCAGGCCGCTGGGTGTATAGTCCGGGTAAAATGCCTGCTGGTAAAAACGGCGGTTATTTTCATTTTGCGAGGCATTGCCGCTGGCGGTCAGTCGTAAGATTTCGCCTGGCCGTTTGGTTTTTAAAGTATAACTGATCGATGCGTGGTAGTTGTAATTACCACCCTTGCTTTGAATGGACCGCTGGCTTAAGCGGTATACTTCGTCCAGGCGGTTAATGTTTTTGTATTCAATCTTGTTTTGATTGTGAAAGTCATTGCCATTGAATTGCAATACCACATTCAGCGATTGCAGTTGGGTAATATCGTAATTGACATGAGCGCGGAAGTTCGGCCGCTGATTCTTATTGAGCGAGTTGTTTTGGGTATTGAGAAACGAGGCTGAATCTTTATAAATGTTCTGGCGGATGGAATAGCCATGGCCTTCGAACCGGTTGAAATTAGCACCCGCATTAACGTTGACCGACAAGCCCCGCCTCCGGTAATTGAAATTGCCATATGTACCGGCTTTTCCCCTGCTGCCGCCGCTAAGCGTCAAACGACCGCTGATGCCCACTTTGCCTTTTTTGGTAGTAATATTAATCACGCCCCCCTGTTCGTTGGCGTACTGGGCAGGCGGGTTGGTCATTACTTCAATCTTTTCAATAGCACTGCCGGGCATGGACTCCAGCAGGTCCTGCAGTTGCTGCAGGTTCAAATCTACCGGTTTATCGTCTATGAGGATTTTAGGCTCTTTACCCCTTACCAGCAGGCGGCCGTTGGGGTCTTTGGCTACCAGGGGCACGCTGGCCAGGAGGTCACTGGCATTGCTGCCGGCACTCAGGGCCGACTCGCCGGCGTTGAAGGTGATATTGCCATCCTTGCTTTGAATCAGGGGCTTTTCGGCAAACACCACCACTTCTTCCATATTCTCGGCGGCAGCATGGTTTTTTAAAACAATATCATTCAGGTTAAAATCAAACCGGTCGGCCCGGAAGTGAAGGCTATCAATGGTAAGGGTTTGCAGGCCGGTATAGCTGATGCGCAGCCGGTAGTAACCAAAAGGAATGGACGCCAGTTCAAAAGATCCATCCTTGGCAGTTAAAGTGGTTTTGCCGGGTCCGGTGGCGCCAATTGCCGCCAATTCCACCGTGGCACCTTCCAGCGCTATGGCTTTTTCATCCAGTACGTTGCCCACCAGTATGCCAGACTCTTTGGGCTGGCCATAAGCCTGTAATACCCACAAGAGGCTCAATAAGCAGGTTAGTTTTCGCATGTACCTAACAAATATACGCTGCAGATGCTCACTAACGAGTTCTTAAAATCTGACAGAGTGTCACTTGCGGACCATATATTATCTATCTTTGCAGCCAATTTCTGTTTTACTATGTTTGATGTAGCTACTAAAGTACATGATGAGACCAGGCAAGGTGAGGCATTTGCTCCGTTTGCTTACGATCCCAATAATTATAAACGCCGTTTTTATATTGAAAGCTATGGCTGTCAGATGAACTTCAGCGATAGTGAAATTGTAGCGTCCATTCTGGCCGAAGAAGGTTTTGGTGCTACCCGCAATTTTGAAGAGGCCGACCTGATTTTACTCAACACCTGCTCTATTCGCGAAAAGGCGGAACAAACGGTACGCAAGCGCCTGACTGAGTTTCGCAAGATCAAGCAGCAAAAACCTTCTTTACTGGTAGGCGTACTGGGCTGTATGGCAGAACGCCTGAAAGCCAAGCTGCTGGAAGAAGAAAAACTGGTGGATATGGTAGTAGGTCCGGATGCGTACAGAACCCTGCCCAACCTGATCAGCGAAGCCGACGGCGGGCAAAAAGCGGTGAACGTATTATTAAGCCGCGAAGAAACCTATGCCGATAATTCGCCGGTGCGCCTGAACAGCAATGGCATTACCGCTTTTGTCAGCATTATGCGGGGCTGCAACAACATGTGTTCTTTTTGCGTAGTGCCTTTTACCCGTGGCCGCGAACGCAGCCGCGACGCCCATAGCATTGTAAAAGAATGCCAGGAATTGTATACTGCCGGCTATAAAGAAGTAACCCTGCTGGGCCAGAACGTAGACAGCTACTACTGGACGCCGCAGGATGCCGGCCAGCAGCCGGTTACCTTTGCCCAGCTGCTGGAGATGGTGGCCCTAGTAGCACCTAATTTGAGGGTTCGATTTTCCACCTCCCACCCCAAAGACATTACCGACGATGTTTTGTATACCATGGCCAGGTACGAAAACATCTGCAAATACATTCACCTGCCGCTGCAAAGCGGCTCTACCCGTGTGTTGCAACTGATGAACCGCAGCTACACCCGGGAGTGGTACATGGCCAAGGTAGACCGCATACGCGAGATCATGCCGGACTGCGCCATTTCATCCGACATCATTGCGGGCTTTTGTACCGAAACCGAAGAAGACCACCAGGATACCCTCAGCCTGATGGCCTATAGCCGGTACGACATGAGCTATATGTTCTTTTACAGCGAGCGGCCCGGTACGCTGGCGCAAAGAAGGTATAAAGACGACATTCCGGAAGCCGTAAAGAAAAGAAGGTTGCAGGAAATTGTAGAACTGCAAAACAGCCTGTCGCAGCAAAGCAATAAAGCGGACCTGGGCAAAACCTTCAAGGTATTGATTGAAGGAGACTCCAAACGCAGTGACCAGGACTGGATGGGACGCAATTCGCAAAACAAAGTGATTGTTTTTCCCAAAGGCGCTCATGAACTGAAGCCGGGTGATTATGTACACGTAAAAGTGTCCGACTGCACCCAGGCAACTTTATTAGGTGAAATAGTTTAACGATCAACGGCAATGGATTTACAAAGCATAAAAAATAGATTTGGCATTATTGGCAACTCCCCGGCATTGAACTATGCACTGCAGGTAGCGGCCCAGGTAGCCAATACGGATCTGACCGTATTGATTGCCGGCGAAAGCGGTGTTGGTAAGGAGGCTTTTTCACATATAATCCATTCGCTTTCGGCCCGCAAACACAACCCATTTATAGCCGTCAACTGTGGCGCCATACCGGAAGGCACCATCGACTCTGAACTGTTTGGTCATGAAAAAGGTTCATTTACC
This sequence comes from Bacteroidota bacterium, assembly GCA_023391895.1. Classification (GTDB taxonomy): domain Bacteria; phylum Bacteroidota; class Bacteroidia; order Chitinophagales; family Chitinophagaceae; genus Flavisolibacter. The sequence continues at coordinate 20,738 of JAEWAC010000238.1, read as the reverse complement.
GGTGCGGTGGACAGCCGTAAGGGCTACTTTGAAACCGTGAACGGAGGTACCATTTTTCTGGATGAAATCGGTGAAATGCCACTGGGTACGCAGGCCCGTTTATTACGGGTGCTGGAAACCGGTGAATTTATCCGGGTGGGGTCTTCCAAAGTGCAAAAGACGGATGTAAGAGTAATTGCGGCCACCAATAAAGACTTGCTGCAACTGGTTCAGCACAACAAATTTCGAGAAGATTTGTATTACCGCCTGAGCACCGTACCCATACGGGTTCCGGCATTAAAAGATCGTAAAGAAGACATCCCGCTCTTGTTTAGAAAATTTGCAGTTGATTTTGCCGAACGCTATAAAACAGGCCCGGTACAGTTGACCGATGAAGCCAGGATGCAGTTAATGAATTATCCTTTTCCGGGCAACGTAAGGGAGCTGAAAAACCTGGCCGAGCAAATGTCTGTTTTATCCACCGATAAAACCATCACGCCCAAAGAGCTTACCCGCTTTTTGCCGGAGCAAACCGGCAACCGGCTGCCTATGCTGGTACCGTCCAACGGCCAGGGCGCCCATGAGTTTGCTTCTGAAAGGGAGATCCTGTACCGGATGTTTTTTGACATGCGCAAAGATGTAACAGAGCTCAAACGCATGTTTTTTGAGGTGCTCCAAAACCCGGCCGTCATTAATCAGAACCCCGGTTTTATGAAAGACCTGAAGGAACTGCAACCAGCAGAACCCGCTCCGGCTGCCGCCCCTCCGGTTTTGTATAACCCGGCCCTGCAGCCTGCCCAACCTGTTTTGGTGCATGAGGATATTCAGGAGCATGAAGAGGTGGATGAAAGCCTCAACATTATGGACAAGGAAAAAGAACTGATTGTAAAGGCGCTGAAAAAGCATAAAGGCAAACGAAAAGATGCGGCGGCAGACCTGGGCATCAGTGAACGCACCCTTTACAGAAAGTTAAAAGAATATAATATTGAGGAATAAGAAATAATTTAGCAGTAGCGGAATGCGTTGGCTGGCGCCACGCTGCCGCGGCTCAACAGAATCATCCATGTGGACCGCCAAAAAAATACTTTTTTCCCTTTTACTGATTACACTGGTTTTAACTGCCGCTACCATTAGCAGTTGCGGTGTGTATAGCTTTGCCGACGTATCCGTACCGGACAGCATCAAAACCGTACGCATCAACTTTTTTGAAAACCGGGCCCAATATGTGAACCCGCAGCTCAGTCCTACCCTTACCGACCGGGTACGGCAGCGTATAGTTAACCAAACCCGGCTCAGCCAGACCAATAGCGAAAATGCCCATTACGACATCAATGGCTATGTGTCCAATTACAGCGTCAGCACATCGGGTATCTCCAGTGGCAACGGCACCCAGCAGGCCTCTATGAACAACTTAACTGTGGGAGTTCATATTGTATTGAATAACCGCCTGAGTGGTGAGGTAACCGAATACGATATCAGCCGCAGCTTTCCTTTCAATGCCAACCTTTCGCTACAGGCAGCAGAAGCGCAATTGCTGGACGAAATGGTGCGCAACCTGACCGATGATATTTTTAATCGTATTTTTTCCAACTGGTAGTTTTAACTTGCGGGCATGATCGGGAAATCTGACCAACTGGTGAAACGCTTGCTGAATAAATCCGCACTTAAAGATCGAAATATTGATGATCTGAAAACAATAACAGATCAGTATCCTTATTTCAGTGCCGCGCAACTGCTGCTGGCCAGAAGACTGGAAATAAGTTCCGAAGCCCATGCCCGCCAAAAGGCTAAAGCGGCACTTTTCGTGTACGACCCTTTGCAGGTGGAGGACTTACTGAATGAAACGCAAGAAGTTCTGGATGCGTTAGTAGAACAAGCACCTGATGTAGAAACGCCAATACCAGCTGGATCAGAAACAATAACAACATCATCTGCACCGGATCCATTAACAGCACCCGTGGTTGAAACAACAACCGCCGGATCACCTGCAGCCGAGTCTCACATAAAATTGACCTCCCACAACTTACAGGAACCAGCAGCTACAGATAAGCTGGACATCACTTTTGAACCTTATCATACCGTAGATTATTTTGCTTCCCAAGGCATTAAATTATCGCAAAGCGATGTACCGGTCGATCGATTTGGCAGGCAGCTGAAAAGCTTTACCGAGTGGCTCAAAACCATGAAAAAGCTGCCCACCACCGCCATTACCCACAATACCGACGGTGCGGGCGAACGAAAGGTGGAAAGCCTCGCCGCCCATTCGCTGCAAAAATCGGAGATCATTACCGAATCCATGGCCGAAGTATGGATAAAACAAGGAAACCTGGAAAAAGCTTCAGAAGTATATAACAAATTAAGTTTGCAGAATCCCTCCAAAAAGGCTTATTTTGCTGCCAAAATTGAATCTTTAAAGAAACCGAACTAAAATGACCGTGTTATTTTTAATTCTTATCATCCTGGCTTGTGTTGTTTTAAGCCTGATTGTACTGGTGCAAAACCCCAAAGGTGGTGGACTGGCTGGCAATATTGCCGGTTTCAGCAACCAGTTCATGGGTGTAAAACAAACAACCGATGTATTGGAAAAAGGCACCTGGATTTTTGCAGCCGTGATTGCCGTGCTTTGCGTTACCTCTACATTTTTTATTTCCGGTGGTGAGCAGGTAAACGACCGTTTGCAAAACGTAGGTAGCGGTCCTATCCCGGCCCAGCGTCCGGTGAACAACCAAGGCAATGCTACCTTCCCCGGCACTACCGCTCCGGCAGATAGCAATCAAAAATAATTTCGTACAATCTTTGTATACAACCCTGTCTTATGGCAGGGTTTTTTATTACCTTAACCAGCCATGAAACGATTTTTACTTATTGTCTTTATAGTGTTATTTGTTGGTGCGGCTTTAGTAGCCTGGACCGTAGTGGGTCCCGGCACCGGCTTTGAAAGCAAAAAAGAAGTATTGTACATACGTACCAATGCAGCTACCAAAGGTGCGGTGATGGACTCACTGTTAAACAACCGCATCATCACCAATGAAACCATGTTTACCTTCCTGGCCGACCGCATGAACTATTGGAGAAGCATCAAGCCGGGCAAGTACGAAATCAGCAAAGGCAGCAGCTTGCTTTCTATTGTACGCAAGTTGCGCAACGGCCAGCAAACACCTGTGAACCTGGTTATTACCAAGCTCAGAACCAAAGAAGACCTGTCCCGCCTGGTAGGCCGCCGGTTTGAATGCGACTCGGCCCAGATGATGGCTTACCTGGATGAGAATGAATATTTCAAAAAGCACAACATTGACCCGGAACAAGCCATGACCTTCGTGTTGCCGGACACCTATACTTATTTTTGGAACACCACGCCGGAAAGGATTTTTGAAAAAATAGTAGCGGCATCCGAAAAGTTCTGGACCGAGGAAAGAAAAAAGAAAGCCGAACAACTGGGCCTGACGCCGACGCAGGCTTACATCCTGGCTTCGATTGTAGAAGAAGAAAGCAACAAGCTGGAAGAAAAAGACACCATTGCATCGGTTTACCTCAACCGCATCAGAATCGGCATGCCGCTGCAGGCCGATCCTACCGTGAAGTTTGCCCTGAAGGATTTTGCCCTCACCCGGATTTATGGCGATCATTTGAACGCAGAATCAGCTTATAATACCTATAGAAACAGGGGCTTGCCGCCGGGTCCTATCTGCACGCCTTCCCGCCAAACAATTGATGCCGTACTGGCGGCGCCACCCACAAAATACATTTACTTTGTAGCCAGTAAAGCGCTCAACGGCACCCACGTTTTCAGCAATACCTATACAGAACATATGGTAAAAGCAAGGGAGTACCAGCAGGCTTACAAAGATTGGATTACAGCAAAAAACGCAAATTCTGCCACCCCGTAAATGTCACTGCCCAAAAAAATCGAACAACACATTGTGACCACCGGCCCGGTAAAAGGACTGATCCGGCGCAGCAAGCAAACCTTTATTCCGGGCTTTCATGGTTATTCGCTGTATGAAGTGTGGTATCCTTTTTTGCAGCAACTACGCAAGGCCAACCTAACGGAAAGAGCAGCCGGCATTTCCTTCAATATGGTGATGGCCATACCGCCTACCATCATCTTTATCTTTACCTTAATTCCTTATTTACCCATTTCCAGCCAGTTTATTCACGAGTTGTTTTCGCTGATCCAAACCGTGGTACCGGGCCGGGAAAACAACCAGGTGATCATTGAGTTTCTGGACGACTTTTTGAACCGCCCCCGCAACGAGTTGCTTTCTTTTGGTTTGTTGCTGGCCTTGTTTTTTTCCAGCAATGCCATGATGGGTGTTTTAAGGTCTTTTGATAAAAACTACGAAGGCTTTGAAGACCCCACGGGCCTGCAAAAAAGAATGCGGGCCATTCAGCTAACCCTGGTGGTGTTTGTACTTTTTTTTGTGTGCCTGCTGCTGCTGATTGCCCAGGGCGCCGTACTGAGATGGATCGGTATTGAAAGCTATGTGCTGCAGCTGGTGATCAGCAATGTACGGTGGCTGATCATTTTGCTGCTGGTGTTTTATACTATTTCGTTAATTTACCGGCACGGTCCACCTCTGAAAACAAAATGGCCGTTTATCACGCCCGGTTCTGTTTTTGCCACTACCCTTATGTTTCTTGCCACCTTTGTGGTTTCCTTCTGGGTGAATAATTTTAGCAACTACAACAAGCTGTATGGTTCTATTTCAGCCATTTTCATACTGATGCTGCTCATATATGTGAATGCACTGGTGGTACTGGTGGGCTTTGAACTGAATGTTACCATTGCCAGCCTCAAGCGACTCAAGGAAGCGAAAAAGAACCAGAGTCCATAAACAGCTGCTCTTTGTTTTTTTCTCAATTCTTTAAAAAGCCCATAGCCCTCACCCTCGGTCCCTCTCCTGAAGGAGAGGGAGGTCGTGCTATTGATTGCACTTCAGCTTTAGAATGGACATATGGGCTTTTGATGGTTTTCAACTTTAGTTGGCAGCTGATAGATGACTGTTGACCGCAGGGAACTTCTTCAATAACCTATGGCCCCTCCCTGGTGAAGAGGGAGGAGCAATAGTTATTTTAAGCAATGGAATTGACGTACGGACTTTTTAAAACATTTCTGAGCCAGGCTATACAAACAACAACTCTTTCAAAAACCCATAATCTCCCCCATCTGCGAAATCCTTTCTCACATCCGGGTAATCTGCGATTCAACTTGTGAACATGTGAACTGGTGAACTCGAGAACTTTAAACCTTAAACTTCTTGTAAAACCCATCTCCATACGGTTACAGGTTTTCGTACGGCGCCCATTGGTGTTTTAAGGCGGCCACTTCACTAGGCGGCAGTTTTGGCTGCTGATAATGACCTGCGGCTTGTTTTTGCCGGAAGGCTTCATACAAAGTAACAGCGCAGGCTACGCTGATGTTGAGGGATTGAATCATGCCCATTTGAGGAATGATAAAATTGCCATCGGACCGGGCCAGCAGTTCCGGCGTTAAACCGGCTTGTTCGTTGCCAAAGGCCAGGGCAATGTTCTGGGTCAGGTCTAGCTGGTACAGGTTTACCGCGTCCGACGACAAATGCGTGGTGAGTATGCAGTGGTATTTTTGGCGTACCGCGGTTATACAATCGTCCAGATTGTCAAATTCGTGGATGGTCAGCCATTTAATGGCACTGCCGCTGCTGCGGTAGCCCCAGTTTTTCTTTTGCCTTTCCTTGGTGTACAGTACAAATATTTCCTGTATGCCTATTGAATCAGCACTGCGTAAAACCGCGGCTACATTGTGCGGGTCGAAAACGTTTTCCAGAATCACGGTAATGTCGTTCTGCCGCTGGGCCAGCACCGTATTGATTCTTTGAATTCTTTCAGGCGTCATGGTGATTAAGATAAAAATTGAGGAAGCGCTTGACTATTTGCCCAAATATTTAAACTAATGGTATAATGAAATGGCTTGGATGGTTTAAATTATATTACACCTTATTGCGAAGGTGAGCAAAAACTTTTAGGTCCCAAAAATTTGCCTTCCGGTTTTCCATTCATGCATTTCAGAAGTGAATCGTTTTGAACCCCTCACCATGAGTAAAGGTGGCTAGCCATTAAAAAACGTATGGTTTCTAAAACAGCTTTTTTAATAATAGAACCTGGTTATTGAATTGCTTACCTGACAAAACTTGAAATGTGGGATCCGGATTCCCCTGCATCTGACGCTTACCAACAGCTTATTTATGTAAAGCAGCCGTTTTCATTTTTACCAGTATATGATTGCAAAAAATGTTTGCACATCGGCGTAAAACAAATGTATTTTGGATTCATGAAGTTTAGATAGAACAGCAAGCAATTCTGAAGACAATACAGTACCGCTGCATCAGTTTGCTACCATTGAAACAAAGAGTTGCCGGAAGCAGGAAAAAAACAAAAGGGCGGTATAGACATACCACCCCGTTAACGATTGCTTGCCAAAAATTACCTGCCATCACGGACGGATTCGAACCATCGTAAAAGGCTTTGCAGGCCTCTGCCTCTCCACTCAGCCACGTGATAGATAGCGTTCTTTTTATTTTTGATTCAATACGATCTGCAACTTTTTAGCAGGCGCCGATACCGCTACTTTTTTTATTCTGGATTGATGTTGCACGGTTAGCGTCACCGGTAAGGACTGCCAGGTTTTAATAGTGAAAAAGCCATGTTTATCAGTGAGGGCTTCCTCTTCTCCTTTAACCGCATAAACATAGGCATTGGCTACTGGTTTAAGCGTGGCATCCTCTAACACAACGCCTTCCAAAATTACAGGAGAAGATACCCGTTGCTGGAACGAAGCAAAAAAGGTCAAAATCAACATTAATATTGTTTGCCGCATATTATATAGAGGCTGGATGATTAATACGAGTATTATAAAGTTAGCTATATGCTTTATGGATTGAAAGACGTAGGTGCCGGCTCAACAGGTTGTTCATTATAAACATAAGTTAAAGATGGAATTTTCAAAACATAACTGTTGTTGTACCACTTCTACTATTTCATCCAAGTCCAAATGATGATCCAGGCAATAAACAAAGCAGTCCAGCAGGATATTATCCAGGTAATCCGCTTCTATTTTAGAAAAAATGGTGCTACCTCGATCGTCTGTCAACTCTGACAAATCCACTTCCGCAGCAACGGCCTGCCTGGTCCTCAGGTGCAGGTCGGTAAAAAATTCCTGAATACTTTCTACACTATCAATCACATACCGTTTCATATGTTCCCGGTTTAATGGATAAGCTTTTACGGTTTACTTTGAGGAAAACGGTTGGCGCACAATGGTGTGCTGCATTATTATTTCCTGCTCAACAGTCAGCAACCAGCACCAGAGTCAACCGCCGACTCCTGGCAGCTGCCAGCCTGTTGACCAGGAAACACCTACCAGGGTCATAGTGCACAGGTGGCACCTCGTATCGCCACGCCATTTATTTTACTTCAATAGCAAGCAGGAAAATTTCAGCAAGAACAACAGCAAAAGTTCACGGAAGAACGAAAAGAAAACCGCACCGCCTTGATGGCCTGGGTCAGGCATTTGTTATGTTGCATCATAGTATTCTTTTAAAAGGTTATGTACAGGAGTAGTGCCGGCGGTTAATCCTACTCTTCCCTTTCAGTTGCAAACTCCAATAGTCTACTAAATTGGTAGACAAATATAAAATGATTCGTTTCAAATAAAAAAGCTTTTGAGCAGTTTTTTTATTCATGCTCCCAACTTGTTGTCCTGAATTATCTCCAAGGCACTGCTTTACCTGCTTTTAAAGCTGTAACCGATGCACACAGAATGTGTCATTTTTGAACAGGTTCCTTCTAAAATGGCTGCGTTTATTAGAAAAAAAAGCCCTGGTTTTGAAAACCAGGGCTGGGAGGGTCGGGATGACTGGATTCGAACCAGCGGCCTCTTCGTCCCGAACGAAGCGCGCTACCGGGCTGCGCTACATCCCGAGTAAGCTTTTCAGCTACTTTTTTTGCTTTGATATTAAATCTGCGACCCAAATGCGACCCAAAATCAATTTATCAGGGCAAATATCTTAAAAAGAGGTTTACGTTTCAAAATTTTTGTAACTATTCAAAAAGTAATATATGCAGAGGGGATAATTTACTTTACATAAGCTAAGTATGAAATTGAAAATATTTAGCTTCCGGTGTAATCAAACATAGGTAATCAATGTTTTCTCTCCCTTGATAGATTTTTCATTCAAGATTATGCATTATCAGATAACATCTTGCTGGCGGCTTTGTCCCACATGGCAAACTCCGTTGCAATGGAAGGATCTTTGGGTTGGCGTTCACCTTTTTCAGGAGCATGCTCTTGGCATAGTTGCCCATACCTACATTGTAGGCAAACGACACCAGGGCGTCGAACATATTCTGGGTCACCTTATCGGTGGTCAGCTTGTCTACTTTTTCGGCAAACTGGTCCATCAGGACTACCAGCAGGGTCTCGGCCCTCGCCTGGGTGATCTTGTCACCGGGCTTGACCGGGGTACCGTCTTCGTAGAAGGTATTCCCTAGCCTATCGTATCTTTTCCTGCACTACATTTATAGCTGCTTAGCCGGCAGCCTTCAAATTGTTTGATGGTCTTGTAACAGTTGGGGGATGGTTTCATGGTTGGTCTGGATTTTCGGGTTTCACTGCGGGAGAGCATTGGGAACTGCTTACGCCCACTTTTTCCAGTATTTTCATAAAGATTTTTTCAATGGTCTGGGGTGCCAGGATAAGCGCGGTGCCGATGCAGAGGCCTGCCACACCGTTCCACACGAACTCCATTGTGCCCCGGAAAACCACGACCAGGGTCACCACTACCGTCGCCACGCCGACCAGGGTGGTCAGGTAGCCTTTCAGGATGTTTTGGGTTAGTTTCATAGCTTGGATTTTATTAGCACACCGGCGCCAAAGAACAAGGCTGGTTTGATCCAGCGGTGCCAAGCAGATGGCTTCTTTTGATGGGTGATGGATTGGGTGCCCAGGCTGGTGTAATAAGGGTTGGAATGGATAGTCTGGATGACGGTTTCCCTTTTGAACAGGCCCGTTTTCATTTCCGCTATACGGAAGGAAACGGTATCAAACAGCTGCAAGCTGTCCAGTCAGGCTCTGCGCTGGGCCACCTGTCTTACGGCCAGAATTCCTTTTCGTTCTTGAGCTGGTTCAGCCGGTCCAAGATCGCCATCCGCCACTCTTGGCGGATGGGTGCGCCCTGACCAGCAATGTGCAGGGCAAAGCCCAGTCCCCCTTCTTCGACGTCCTCAATGGTTTGGTCTAACTGGCTGATTTGATGAACGAGGATCCGGAAAACATGGTCCAGAAATGCTTTTATAAAAGGATGCTTAATGGGTAGGGAACAAACTGGTTAATTGTTGATAACGGGTGCATTACCAAAAAGGCCCGGCAGTACCACGGTGAGTAACCGGTCTTTGTAGGGGCTATCCAACTCCCGGATGATCATGAAGGTTTCCAAGGGATAACGTTCCACCAACGCCTTGCAGTGCAGGAACTGGGACAGGTTTTGGGATTCTTGGGTTAAAAACTGCTGCAGCAGTTCGAGGTCCCTGGCTCTTTTTTCAAAATAGTTAGTGTTGTCAGACATATGCTGTGTTTTGTTTTTTAGTTCACAGCAACAGGTGTAAAAGGGAAATGAAGGAGTGTATAGGCTTTTCAAACTTTTGGCCCTTCTGACCCGCATGCTACTCCACCGTTAGTCTGAGACCCGGTTGGCATCCTGATAACTTTCAGGAACTCCTGATGCTGTGGCTAAGATATTTTTTGGAACAGTTCCTTTACCTTTTTCAGTAGTACATGATCAGCTGCTGTGTAAGCGATCATACTTTGTTTGCTCACGGTGTTAAAATCAGCATACCGCAGTTTGACACTGACACAACCCGCCAGTTTGTTTTGGTTCCGCAGTTCAAAGCCGATCTTCTCGGTCATCTTCACCAGCTGTGCCTGCATATAGGTGATGTCGATGGTATCGCTTTCAAAAGTGTTTTCGGTCGAGATGCTCTTTTGTTCTTGGTAAGGAACCACCGGTGTATCATCGATGCCATTGGCCCTGCGCCATAACTCCGTGCCATTCTTACCCATTAGGTTTTCCATTAGCTCCACCGGGATCTCGCTTAATGTTTGCACGGTGCGTACCCCCATCTGCCGGAGTAGTTCGGAGGTTTTCTATCCTACCATGGGCAGCTTTTCGACTGGCAGAGGTGCGAGGAAACTTTTCTCCTGGCCAAAAGGGATTTGCAGCTGCCCGTTGGGTTTGGCTTCATCGGTCGCTACCTTGCTTACCAGCTTGTTGACGGCCATGCCGTTAGAGATCGGAAGGCCGGTTTCACGCGTGATTTTCTTACGCAGTTCCTGGCTGTATTGTTTACAGCCAAAGAATTTAACCATGCCGGTAAGATCCACGTAGAATTCATCGATGCTGGCTTTTTCAAACTGCGGAACCGATTCCTTGATAATATCGGTAACGATGCGGGAATATTTGCTGTAGGATTCCATATCGCCACTGATAACAGTAGCTTGCGGACACAACCGTCGGGCAAGTTTCATAGGCATGGCGGAACGGATGCCGAACCGGCGTCCTTCGTAACTGCATGCAGCCACAACAGCCCTATCGGACTGGCCGCCCACCAGTAAAGGCCTGCCCTTTAACTTTGGGTTTTTAAGACACTCGACATTGACGAAAAAAGCGTCCATGTCATAGTGCGCTATGGTACGTGTTTGTTTGGACATAATGGGGTAGTTAGTGCTGTAAAACTAAAATTATTAGCAATACATTTGCCAATATTTCTAGCATACAACTTCAAAACTATCCCGCACAACTGAACACAAAGGCCTGTATATTATTCAGCAGAAATAGGATCGATCCCGACTGGAAAAGCACGAGACAAGCTTGCAATAGCCCTGTTTGCTTTAGTTTTGCTTTCTTTTTTGAAAGCGGGTGGCAACGGGAGAAAAATACCGGCCATTCCGCCATAGCGTTGAACCGAAGAATTAAAAAACCTAATGATTATTATCGATCAAGAAACCACCTACCCTTTGAAGGACACTTTGTTTGTTTTTGCTTTGGAATCAGAGGCAGGAACGGCCTTTGAGGGCCGGAACAAGCTGATTACCGGGATCGGAAAGGTAAATGCCGCCTATGAGCTGACCCGGGCCATCGCTGTTCATCGGCCCAAATTGATTGTCAATATGGGCTCGGCAGGCAGCAACCATTTTTGCCAGGGGGAAGTCATTTGCTGTACCCAATTTGTCCAGCGGGATATGGATGTCAGAGGCCTGGGCTATGCTTTATACGAAACACCGCTTTCCGGCATTCCGCCCCTCCTTTCCTATGGGTTGAAACTGGAGGGCCTTTCTGAAGGCGTTTGTGGGACGGGCGACAGTTTTGAAATGAGCCATTCAGTTACGGCGTACAACGTTGTCGATATGGAGGCATATGCTTTAGCTCTGATTGCCATGAAGGAGCAAATTCCTTTTCTGTGCCTGAAATATATTTCGGACGGGGCTAATGGTGCTGCCGCCGAAGACTGGAACGTACAGGTACATAGGGCCGCAGAAGCTTATAGTGACATTTTATTGCCAAAGGTTATCGTTTAAAGCCAATCACTGTAATGCCTTATAATGACTTGTACCATTAAGCAAGATCAGGCAACGCAACTGTAACCTTCTCTTTGTGGTAATGATTTTAAATATCTGTTTGTAGGTTAATTTCCATCAGCTACGCCATTATGTGTGCATTCTTGCCCGTTTGTACATTACGGATGGTTAACGTATGCCGATATGCGTACAGGCTCTTGTTCCTTCGCATTAAATAATCTGCCGTGAGTTTATGATTCCACTACTTTTTTGCCAAACGGCATTAAAGACACTTCCACCATTTTGAAATGCTGGCGGCCAAAAGGGATGCCTATGATCGTAATAAAAAGTAGTAATCCAAAAACAATATGACCTATCGCCAGCCAAAGGCCACCACAAAGGATCCAAAGAATATTGAAGCAAAGGGCCAGGCAGCCGGAGGAAGTTGTTGAACTGACTACCTCTTTGCCAAAAGGCCACAGCATCAGCACTCCCAACTTAAAGCATTGCAGCCCAAAAGGAATGCCGATGATCGTAAGACAAAGGACAATGCCACCAACAAAATAACCAAGTGCGGAAAATAATCCACCAAATAAAAGCCAGATCAGATTACCAAGCGTGTTCATAAGCACTATAAGTTGATAAAATAAATTTTCAATTTTTAAAATAGTAGCTGGTAGGTGGTCCCTTCGGAGGCTCCGGAGGCTTTCCAGCAGGTAATGAATTGTTCAATACTGTGAGGGGTAGTAATCATGTAGGGGCAAATTAGCTTTGGTTGTCTATAGTATACAAATATGCAGCTTCCTCTTTAAAAATGCATGAGAATGGATGGTTAGTAAAAAGGCAATGCAGGCGAGATGTTGGTTCTTGTTCCCTGGTGGCAGGTGTCCTTACACCTTCATAAATGAGATATTGGACAGGGTCACGTATTTATTAAAAAGGGTGAGCAGGCTGGAGAGCATCTCCATCAATTCCTTGAAGTCAAAGGGTTTGACCAAAAATAAATTGGCTCCACTGTCATACGCCTCTGCAACGTCAAAGGCGGCACTGGAAGTAGACATAATACACACCGGAAGGCGGCGAAACACCTCATGCTGCTTCAATTCCTTTAGCGTCTGCCGCCCGTCTTTGACCGGCATGTTCAAATCTAGAATGATCAGGTCAGGCAGCCTGACAGCTGCATTTAAATAATTGAGGGCTTCTTCCCCATTTCCCGCCTCAGACACAACGTACTTCTTTCCGGCAAAACCTATTGCATCGACGAACAGTTCGCGATCCGTGGCATCATCATCCACCAGTAAAATGTGTAAGGTTTTGTCTTGTGGCATCGTGGTATTTTAATTGTGTAAAAATAGATGGAAACCAGGTTATTGAGCCCTATCAAGCAATTTTCACTAGAAATTGAGCGCCTCCAAGTAGAGGTTTGATAACTTAGGGGCCCTTAAACCCTTAATACCTATACTCTTGCATACGAAAACCATTTTTGAGCTGTTGCTGGAAACCGGCAAAGCCATCACTTCGGAAGTCGATCTGGAAACCGTCGTCCAGCGAGTGACCGACATTGGCACCGAGCTGGTGGGTGCCCAGTTTGGCGCCTTCTTTTATAATGTTATCAACCATAGCGGGGAATCCTTTGTGCTCTATACCATTTCCGGAGTACCCAAGGAAGCCTTTTCCAAGTTTCCCATGCCGCGCAACACCAAAATTTTTGCCCCAACCTTTTTAGCGCAGGGAACCGTACGCTATGACGATGTCACCCAGCAACCCCATTATGGTCAAAACCCACCTTATAATGGCATGCCCAAGGGCCACCTGTCAGTTAGAAGTTATTTGGCTGTTCCCGTTGTTTCACCGGTAACCAAGGAAGCCATCGGAGGCTTGTTTTTCGGCCACTCGGATGTGGGGGTCTTTACCGAGGACTCCGAACGACTGATCGAGGGCGTCGCGCTGCAGGCTGCTATTGCCATGACTAATGCCCGCCTCTTTGAAGAGAAAAAGGGCATTGAAAAAAAGCTGCAGGAACAAAAAGAACAGTACCAGAGCATTTTTAACGCCACCTCTGACTCGCTCATTATTTATGATGAAAACGGCTTCATTGTAGAAGCTAACCCCTCGGCCTGCCAGATCTATGGCTACAGCTATGAGGAGTTGATTGGCACCAATGCCCATAAGTTCTTTAAATGTCCAAAGGACTTTAACACACTCAAGGAAATCGCTTTTTCCGGTAGGGAGTATTCAGGCGTACATACCCGCATAAAAAAAGACGGATCGCACATTGAGGTGGAGTTCAGAGGCACTCAATTCATCTACCGGGGCAAGCCCCATGTGCTCTCGGCGTCGCGGGACGTTTCTTCAACTAAAAAAACAGAAGAGGCCCTTGAGCAAAGTGAAGCCTTCACCCAAACGATCACCAATGCCTCTCCTGCTGCCCTTTGGATGACCAATAGCGAAGGCGGGAACATTTTCCTGAACCAAACATGGTTGGACTGGGTCGGCGGCGGACTAAAAGAGCAATTGGATGCGGGCTGGCTCAACGCGGTGATTGAAGAAGACAGAGACAGTGTACGTGAGGCCTTTCTCAGCGCATTTGATACCCGAAAGAATTTTGCAGCCGACTTCCGCATTAAAAAAAGAAACGGCGAAATCCGCTGGTGCTCCTCCCATGGAACCCCCTACATAAATAAAGAAGGCAAATTTGCTGGCTATGCCGGTTCAGTAACCGACATCACTGAGCGAAAAGTAGCTGAACAAAAGCTGGAAAGCCAAAGCGTGCTGCTCCAAACCATCACCAACAATACCCAGCAGGCCCTTCTTCTGCAAGATGAACGTCAGGTGTGCACCTACATGAATCCGGCAGCAGAAAAGATGACCGGTTATCGCATAAGTGAGCTGCAGGACAAGCCCCTGCACTATTACGTGCACCACACCCATCCTGATGGGCGGCACTTTCCCATAGAAGAGTGCCCTATTGGCCGTTCTTTGATCACAAAAAGCAATACTCAGGGCGAAGAGGTCTTTATTCACAAAGACGGACATTTTTATCCGATTGCCTTTTCAGCTAGCCCTATTTTGGAAAACGGCCGGCACATTGGCACCGTGATTGAGGCCCGAGACATCACTGAAGAGAAGAGACTGCAGGAAGAACTGCACACCAAAGAACGGCAGGCCATGCAGCTGCTGGAAGAAAAAGTAAGGGAGCGCACCTTGGAACTGGAAAAAAGCAATTATGAACTGATGCAGTTTGCCTCTGTGGCCAGCCATGACTTAAAAGAGCCGGTGCGCAAAATTTCCATTTTCAGCCGCATGCTCCACGATTTGCTTCAGGAAAACCTCAATCCAACCTCTGAGCGATACTTAAACAGCATCATCAACTCTTCGGCCCGCATGGCAAGGCTCATAGATGACCTGCTTTCCTTTTCCCGACTGTCGCATGGAGGTGTCCAGTTAGAAGCGGTTGATTTGAATCACTTACTGCACCAGATTATTGAGGATCTGGAAATTCCCATTCGTGAAAAAGGGGCTTCAATTCACGTAGATACATTGCCTACTATTGAAGGCATTCCCCTGCAGTTGGGTCAGGTATTTCAAAATTTGATCAGCAACTCGCTAAAATTCTCTCTAACAGAACGCGCCCCAGAGATCCACATCAGGGCTGAAAGGTCCCATGTAGAGGGGAAAAAGGGATACTGGATTTCTTATCGGGATAATGGCATAGGCTTTAAGCAGGAACAGGCTGAGCGGATCTTTGACATCTTTCACCGGCTGCACACCCGCGATAAATACGAGGGCACCGGTGTAGGACTGGCCATCGTTAAAAAGATTATTGAGCTGCACAAGGGAACGATCAAGGCCACAGGCTATGAAAATGCAGGAGCTTTATTTGAAATCTTCTTACCGGATCACCCATAAAGGCCCTTAGAAATACAAAACGGACATGCAATTACAAAGCCCAATCATTTTAAAAGCCTGCCTGATCATTTTCATTATAGCGAACACCACCGCATCACCTATTCGGATAATGGCAAAGGCTTTCCGGAAAAATAAAAGGATCAGATTTTCCGCTTGTTCAAAAAGTTAAACATTGACACCAGGGGCTTAGGCATTGGCCTTGCCCTTGTGAAAGAAATTGTTGCCAACCACATAGGCTCCATCACTGTTTCAAGCAGAGAGAGAGAAGGCTCTTCCTTTACTATTCTTTTACCATTAGGAGGAGGATCAATTCCGGCGCACGGATCGGATACAAGGGATGCTGGTCATAAATAGTATCCACCTGCCAACACTATTTGTTTCGACTATAGGATAATACGTTTTACCCCGAAAGTGAAATTAAGCGTATTCCAGTTCGTCATTATTTACCCATTAACAATTATTCACTTCTAATTAGCGGCAGTGCCAACTGACTGGACAATCAAAGCAGATATTTGTTCCCATACGTGTAAAGAAGAAATTAAAAGTGCCCGGCAAATACCAAAGCACTTTATTATGGGCCTATTATAGACAAAGCAGGAAGTATGCTTCCCTACTAAATATCCATACCACGATTTTCGAGGTCCTTTTTTATCAGATCCAACAGGTATGCCTTAAAGGACTTGTCCTCTTCCAGAAGCAGCCGTTTCACAGCCTTGTGCCATTTTTAGGTATGTCCACTTTAGTGCGGGTCATAGGCTCATTCGAACCATCCTTTTCAGGTATGGTCCCTTCAACAGCCCAGGCCCCTTCTGTTGATGTTTTTGAATTGCCTGTTACTTCCTTGTGGGGTGATGCTGACAATTTCCCTGGATGCGAGAAAAAGATACTTTTTTTCCATTTTTGAATTTATTATTTGGTACAAGTGATTATTGACGGTAAGCTAACCGTAACTTTTTCCTGGTGGTAATAATTGGCAATAACTGTTTATTTTAGGTATGTCACTTTGTGCTATTAAGGAGTCTTTATTGATGGGAGCTTTTCAGGTAGGTTAATCTGGTGTGTATAGTTCCTTAATGCTGTTTCCGGATTATTGCCTAATAAAAAAGCAGTTTCTAATGGCGTTAAACCACTTTCCATGCACCTGCTGCTGAAGGTATGCCTGAAAGCATAGAGCACCCTTTCCTCAATGCCCAATGATTTCAAAATGGGCTTGAAAACCCTGCGCTGGAAGTTATGATCATCAATAGCTAAACCGTTATAAGAAAGAAACACCAGGTCATCTTCCTTCTTATTTTGTATTAAGGGCTTTAGTACTAAGGACAGATCTTTAGTGAGTGGCAACTGCCCGGTTTTACCATTCTTGGTCTCTTTGCGAATTCTGGCAGCCGCATTGGTTCCTTTCAGGGATCGCGCCAGTACTTCCGAAATTTCAATAAGATTCTTTTCTAGTTGAATGGATTTTACCCTTAACCCAATGGCTTCTGCATTCCGGACACCGGTGCTGAAAATAAAGTAGACAAAGGCATAATAATGGACATGATCATACCTGGAACTAGCCGGGCAGCAGGTATTATATTTAAAGGCATGCAGGATCCTGCTGATCTCACCTTCGGTGAAGGGCTTCCGGGTTGGATTGGTCTTTCTTTTTACTTTTTTAGGCCGCACATCTTCAACCGGGTTGCTGGTTATGACTTTTTGCTTTACCAACCAGGCAAAAAAGCTCTTCAACATGGAAAGTCGAAGATTGTAAGTGCGTTCATTAAAATTTTCACTGTTCAATTTTGGAACAACCTCGCTGGTGTCAAATGCGCCCCAGCGTCGTATCATATTGCGAGTTGCATTATAATGGACGTGACGGTCACAGTCCATATTTCTATAGGCATTGGCCCAATGCTCGAAATGTTCAACAATCGATTTCTCTTTAGTTTTGGCACTAGTGTCATTTTTCCTATACCTGTTCAGCGTAACATCAAAAGCATCTGTCACCATGTCATGCTCGATCATCAAAGCCACCATTTTGGCCTGTAGTAAATTTGCCTTGCTATAGGAAAAAAGGTTGAGGGAGTATCTTTTGGCCAGATAACGCCAGCGCAGCCTTATCATGTTTTTGTCCCTATCAATGCTTACTGAACCCTTTAAATTTTTGCGACCCATTTGCGACCCAAAGTTTAATTTCAGCGGATCACAATAAGGCACATCGTAAAAAAAAGCATTAACGATTGAAAGCCAAGGAGTTGAAGAATAGTAGGAATTTCATCTCTTCGTCCCGAACGAAGCGCGCTACCGGGCTGCGCTACATCCCGAGGGGTAGAAAATCACTGCAAATAAATAAAATATTCCTGAATTTGTAATCGATAACATGAAGCAGAAAATTATACCCTGTATTTTCAAACCTGAAAACACAGGGTATAATCCATGAAAGCGTCCGTAAGTACAGGTGTTGCAATCACCTGTTTATTTTACGGTTGCAGCCATTTCGCTAATTACTTCTACCTGATAGGTTTTTAAAACCGGCTCTTTGGTGAGCAAATGCCGTATTTTATCCACTAGCTTACGGTAGGTGCCACTGGATTCATAAATTTCTGCATCCGCTTTGGTTTTCCATTCCGTGATCGAAATGAAATCTTCTGATTTGTCCAGCGGCTCCAGCAGCATTACTTTCTGGTTTCCTTTTTGCTTTTTTACCACCGGTATCACTTCATCTTTATAAATCTTCTTGATGTCGTTAAGGTGTTCCGGCAAAAATTTCAGGTGTGTGAGACGAACAAACATAGCAGCCTCCTTTTTAAAATGTGAAGAAAATACAGTTTTCAAGGCTGGCCGTTTATCAAATGGAACAAGATAAGATACAGCCTTCGCAAAACGTTTACAATGATGGCCATCAGGTATCGTATTATTAAATACTGTTGAGCCGTTTAAAGGAACAGCTCTTGGCGCATCTTCCCTGTAACTGGTGTTATGTCAGGACCTGATAAAGCATAAAAAAAGCTCTGACCTATTTAGATCAGAGCCTTCGTTCGTCGGGACGACTGGATTCGAACCAGCGACCCCAAGCACCCCATGCTTGTACGCTACCGGACTGCGCTACGTCCCGAACTTTTGAATTGGGATTGCAAAATTAAGCATTAAATGTTTAACAGAGAAATCTAAACAACAATTATCTTCGCTGCTCATGAATATTTTATTACGGCAGGCCCAAATTATTGACCCAAACTCGCCCTATCACAACCAGATTGCCGATATATTTATTCAAAACGGCAACATCGCATCTATCGGGTCCACTTCAGCAGAAAATTTTGACCAGGTCATTCAGGTGGAAGGTTTATGCGTATCACCCGGCTGGATGGATACGTTTGCCCACTTTTGCGACCCCGGCTATGAGTACAAAGAAACGCTGGAAACCGGGGCGGCAGCCGCGGCTGCAGGCGGATATACCGATGTAATGGTGCTACCCAATACCGCTCCTTTTTTACATAATAAAGCAAGCGTTGAATACATCGTACATAAAAGCAAAGTTTTGCCGGTTACGGTTCATCCCATAGGTGCCATTACCAAAAATGGCGAGGGCAAAGAACTGGCCGAAATGTACGATATGTACCAGACTGGCGCCGTTGCTTTTAGCGATGGGTTGAACACGGTCCAAAATGCAGGTCTGCTGCTGAAAGCACTACAGTATTTAAAAGCCATTGATGCTACTATTATTCAGTTGCCGGACGATAAATCCATCAACCCCAACGGCCTCATGCACGAAGGCGTGTTGTCAACCCGGTTGGGACTTCCCGGCAAACCGGCCATTGCAGAAGAGCTGATGATCGTACGCGATATTGAACTGGCAAAATATACCGAATCCAAAATTCATTTTACCGGCGTTTCCACAGCCAAGGCGATCCAACTGATTGCACAAGCCAAAAAAGAAGGCATACGGGTTACCTGCTCAGTTACCCCCTACCACCTGCTGTTTTGTGATGAGGATTTGAAAGAGTACGATACCAACCTGAAAGTAAACCCGCCCCTGCGCACCCAGGAAGACCGGGCTGCCCTGCAGGCCGCTGTAAAAGAAGGAATTGTGGATGCCATTGCATCGCACCACCTGCCGCAAAATGTGGATGAAAAACTGGTGGAATTTGAGTACGCTAAAAACGGCATGCTGGGCCTGCAAACCAGCTTTGGCGTAGTAACCTCAGCCCTGCCACAACTATCGGCTACACGGTTAGTTGAGCTTTTTTCTATCAACCCACGCACCATCATGGGCTTACCTCCCGCAACCATTAATGTAAACGAACCGGCGGCCTTAACTCTGTTTTTAATGGAATCGGCATGGACTTTTAAAGAAGTGTACATCCACTCCAAAAGCAGGAATACGCCTTTCGTCAATTACACACTAAAAGGCAAGCCGTTAGGTATAATTAATAAAGACAGAGTAATTTTGAACCAAGAATTATAGAAATGGAAGCTAAAAAACCGTTATCGCATGTTGCCGCTGGATTGATGATTGCCGGAATTGTCATAATTATTTCAATGGTGATGATGCTGTTTACCAAAAGCACTTCAAATCCTGGCAGCGGCGGCTTTACCTACCTGGTGATCATAGCCGGGTTGGTATTCTTCATTAACTTATATGCCAAAGCAAAGAACAATTTTGTAACCTTTGGCGAGCTGTTTTCCTATGGCTTTAAAGCAACGGCGGTTTACACTGTTATTTTTATCGGTTTTTTGCTTTTGTTCAGTGTTATTTTTCCCGACTTTAAAGCTAATGCCATAGAAACGGTGCGCACTGAAATGGAAAAACAGAAAAACTACAACGAAGACCAGGCGGAAAAAGCCATAGAAGTGATGGAGAAATATTTCTGGGTGTTTGCCATTGGAGGCACCATGCTGGCCTTTGTGATTGTGGGTGCCATCGGTTCGTTGCTGGGCGCCGCCGTTACCAAGAAAAAACCAAGTAATCCTTTTGAACAACAAATACAATAATGGATCTTTCAATTGTTATTCCTCTTTTCAATGAAGAAGAATCGTTACCTGAACTGTGTGACTGGATCAAGCGGGTTTGCGATCAGCACCATTATTCCTATGAAGTAATACTGGTGGATGATGGCAGCACAGATGATTCGTGGAAAGTAATTGAAAGCATCAGAGCGTCCAACCCCAATATCAAAGGCATCAAGTTTCAACGCAACTATGGCAAATCGGCAGCCCTCAACGAAGGCTTTAAAGCTGCACAAGGCGATGTGGTCATAACCATGGATGCCGACCTGCAGGACAG